>NZ_JBWKYF010000022.1:0-93125 GCF_059423605.1 Variovorax sp. GW460-12-1-14-LB1 | reverse complement strand
GAAGGGCGCCCGCCGGGGCGTCAGTGCGCCAGTTGCGCCTGCAGCTCGGCCACTTGCCGGCGCAGGTCCGCGTTCTCGGCCGTGAGTTCGGCCACGCGCTGTTGCAGTTGCTGCACGGCGTCGAGCGCCGCCGGTTCGGCGCCTTCTTCGGTGTCGGGCGCGGCCTCGCGCGGCTTGCGCTTGGCCTCGCGCACGCGCTTGGCGGCCTGCTTGAGCTCGTCCTTGCCGGCGTTGGCGGCTGTCACCTGCTCTTCGGCGGGCAGCGAGGCGACGGCCGCGGCCGTGTTGATCGAGATCACGCCCGACTTCACGGCCGCCACCAGTTCGGGCGCAGCCTGCTTCTGGATCTTCTCGATCATCACGACCTGGCTGCTGCTCAGGCGCGCGGCGCGGGCGATGGCTTCGCGGCTGTTCAGCGGCACGGGCGGCGGCAGGGCCTCGTCGGAAGCTGGAGTGGAGGGAGAAGAGGTCGAAGCTGGCGCGTCGTCGACGTCGAAGGGCGGATCGTCCGCCGTGGTCGGGGTGGTGGCAGTGCTGCGGGCGCGACGCTCGTCCACGATGTCCTTCTTGCGCAGCGCCAGCACGCCGCGCAGGTAGTCCGAGATGCTGCGGCGGCCCAGGTGCTGGTCGATCATCCACAGGTGCACGTCCTGCAGCGTCTTGAAGCGCGTGTTCTGCACGGTCTGGAAGGGCAGGCCGTGCTTCTGGCAGATGCCGTAGCGGTTGTGGCCGTCCACCAGCACGTCGCCCCACAGCACCAGCGCGTCGCGGCAGCCTTCGGTGAGGATGCTGCGTTCGAGGGCTTCGTACTCCTCCGGCGTCAAGGGATCGATATAGGCTTTGAGTTCTTCGTTGACGACGATGTTCATGGGTACGGGTGCGATGTAAGGGGCGGAATTTTAGGTGTCTCGGTTTCGGCCGCTCGAACGTCTAGACAGGGAGAGAGACGAGAAGGCGCCATCGGGAAAAACAGGGCCCTTTTGCGTCATTAAATGGTAATAGTTCTTATTTGCATCTTTGCCCTTGAACACTTCAGGAGTACCCATGGATCTGTCGCTTTCCCCGTCCGCGCCCACGCTGGGGGAGGTCTTCATCGCGAACCGTGCCCAGCTCCAGCGCGTCGCGCAAAAGATCGTCCGCACCGCTGACCTCGCAGACGAAGTGCTGCAGGACGCCTACCTGAAGCTCGCCGACGGCGCTTCGGTGCGCGATGTCCGCAAGCCGCTCGGCTATTGCTGCCAGGTGGTGCGCAACGTGGCGGTCGACTACCACCGCCACCATTCCGTGGAGGCCAGCTACCGCACCTACTGCGACGACGTCGAGCTCGTGAGCCCGCCCAGCAGCAACGACGCGCCCGACCGCGTGCTCGGCGGCCGGCAGGCGTTGGTGGCCATCGACCGCGTGCTCGAAGCGCTGCCGGCGCGCACCCGCCTCGCGTTCGAGCTCAACCGCCTCAGTGGCCTGACCCAGCGTGAGATCGCCACGCGCCTGGGCTGCTCCGCCACGCTCGTGAACTTCATGATCAAGGACGCCGACGCGGCACTCGAAAGCTGCCGCTACCTCGTGCAAGCCGCCTGAGTTTTCCGACGCACCGCATCGGCGCTACGATGGCCGCCGATGAGCAGCCCCAACGACACGCAAAGCGACCCCACCTGGCAGACCGCCTGGGCGTGGGTTCGCCGCCAGCACGCCGGCGAGGGCGCGCTCGACGCCGCCGCGAGCGCCGAGCTCGCGCAATGGCTCGCCGCCGATCCCGCCCATCGCCAGACCTACGCCGAGGCGGCCCGCCTCTGGCTGCTCGTCGGCCTGGTGCCGTCCGCGCACGACGTCCCTTCGCCGGACGCCGAAGACGCGGCCCGCTAACCCGCACGCTCTTTTCTCGCAGTTCCAACTGCGGCCCCGCCGCGGCGCAGCCGTGCGCGGCTTTCACGCATGCGGGACTAAACACCCAGCCTCGCGGCGCGTCTTGTATCGCAAGGGCAAACCCTGCCCGTCATTGCACTTACCAAGAGGACCGCCCATGTCTACCAGCTGTTTCGATCGCGAGGACGAGACCTTCATCGTGCTCGTCAACCACGAAGCGCAGTACTCCATCTGGCCGCACTGGAAGGCCGTGCCCGGCGGCTGGCGCGCCGTCGACGGCGTCAAGGGCGACAAGAAGACCGTGCTCGACTACGTCGAAGCCCAGTGGACCGACATGCGTCCGAAGTCGCTGCGCGACTGGATGGCCGCGCAGCAGCCAACCGACAACGCCTCCACCTCCGCCTGACGCACATGCAGGCCTCGCTGCCCCTGCTGTGCCTGCCCTGCGCGGGCGCCAGCGCCACCATGTACCTGCGCTGGCGGCGTGCGCTGCCGCGCTGGATCGAGGTCGTGCCGGTCGAGCTGCCGGGCCGCGGCGGGCGCCTGGGCGAGCGCTTCGTCGACGACTTCGGCCGCATGGTCGCGCAGCTGTGCGCCGAGCATGAAGGCGTGCTGCGCGGTCGCTACGCGCTCTTCGGCCACAGCATGGGCGCGTTGCTGGCCTGGGGCATGGCGCAGCACCAGCGGCAACAGCACCGCCCGCTGCCGGGCGCGCTGATCGTCTCCGGCAGCGCGGCACCGTCGCAGCGCGACCCCGACCGCTTTCTCGACATCACCGACGACGCGGCCCTCATCGCCGACCTGCGCAAGCAGGGTGGCACGCCCGACGAACTCTTCGACAGCCCCGAGCTGCTGCGCATGACGCTCGACACCCTCGGCGCCGACTACCGCCTGTGCCGCAGCTTCGTGCACGCCGACCCTGCGCCGCTGCCCGTGCCGCTGCATGTGCTGGCCGGCCGCCAGGACGACATCGCGCCGTGGCGCATGCAGGCCTGGGCCGCCGAGACCGCGCATGCACGCTTCACGCTCGAGGGGTTCGAGGGCGGCCACTTCTTCATCCGCCAGTACGAGGCCCCCGTGCTGGCCGCGCTGGCGCGGCACCTCGCGCCGGCGGTGATGGCGGCAGGAGGCATCGATGCGGCTCGTGCCCTGGCGTGACCCGTTGCCGCCGGGCATCGCGTTGCACCGCCTGGACCTCGACCTTGCGACGGAGGACGGCGATGCCTGGGCCGATCTCACGCCGGACGAACACGCACGCGCCCACCGTTTCGCCCGCCGCGCCGACCGCGTGCGCTTCGCCCACACCCGCGCCGCCGTGCGCCGCCTGATCGCGCAGCGCCTCGCCTGCCGTCCGGCGGAGGTGCCGCTGCGTGCCGACGCACACG
This sequence comes from Variovorax sp. GW460-12-1-14-LB1, assembly GCF_059423605.1. Taxonomy (NCBI): domain Bacteria; kingdom Pseudomonadati; phylum Pseudomonadota; class Betaproteobacteria; order Burkholderiales; family Comamonadaceae; genus Variovorax; species Variovorax sp. GW460-12-1-14-LB1. Next base: position 89,877 of record NZ_JBWKYF010000022.1, on the reverse strand, counting down.
GCAAACCCTACGTCGAAGCAGCGGGCGACAACGCCGCGCCCCTCTTCAACATCTCGCACGCCGGCGACCACGCGCTCATCGCGCTGGCCGATCCGGCGCGCGTGCGCTGCGTCGGCGTCGACATCGAAGCCTGCGCGCGCGACCTCATGGCCGACGCCGATGCGCTGCTCGCCATGGCCTTCACCGCGCGCGAGCAGCGCGAGATCCGCAGCGACGCCGACCTGCCACACGCCTTCTACCGACGCTGGGTCGGCAAGGAAGCTGTGTTGAAAGCCGCTGGCGTCGGCATGGCCGAACACCTGCAAAGCGTCGGCATCCACACCGACGCCCATGGCGCGCTCGCCGTCGACTGCGTCGTGCCCGCGTGGGCCGGCATCGAAGCGATGGCGCTGTCCGCGCCGCCGGGCTATGCCGCCGCGCTGGCCTGGCACACCAAGGAACAACCCCTGTGAACCCGATGCATCCCGTGGACTTCGTGACCCATCTGCGTGGCCTCGCCGCGCAGCGCCCCGACGACATCGCATTGATCGCCATCACCGACCGCGACGGCGCCGCACTCGACACGCCCATCAGCTACCGCGCCCTCGACGCGCGCGTGCGCGGTCTCGCGGCGCACCTGCAGCAGGCCTTCGCGCCCGACGGCCGCGCGCTCATCATGCTGGACAACAGCGACGACTACGTTGTCAGCTTCTTCGCCTGCCTCTACGCGGGCCTCGTCGCCGTGCCGGTGTTCCCGCCCGAGTCCACGCGCAAGCGCCACCTGGGCAAACTCGAAGGCATCGCCGCCGACGCGGGCGCCTGCTGCGTGCTGACCCACGCCGCCATCCGCGACGCGATGGCGGGCGTGGCCGACGCCTTCGCGCAGGCCGCGCTCATCGCCGTGGACGAGATCGACGCCGCCGGCGCCGATGCATGGCGCCCGCACACGCCGGCCGCCACCGACATCGCGTTCCTGCAGTACACCTCCGGCTCCACTTCGGCGCCCAAGGGCGTCATGGTCACGCACGCCAACCTGATGGCGAACATGCGCGCGATCGAAGAGGGCCTCTCGGTCTGCACGAGCGACACCTTCGTCACCTGGCTGCCGTTGAACCACGACATGGGCCTCATCGGCGGCCTGCTGCAGCCGATGCACCGTGGCGCCGTGGTGGCGCTGATGTCGCCGCGCTACTTCCTCGAGCGCCCCGTGCGCTGGCTCGAAGCCGTCTCGCGGCTGCGCGCCTCGGTCAGTGGTGGGCCCGACTTCGCCTACCGCCTGTGCCTGGACCGCGTGTCCGACACGCAGTTGCAAAAGCTCGACCTGTCGTCGTGGCGTCTCGCGTTCTCCGGCGCCGAGCCGGTGCGTGCCGACACGCTGCGGTCGTTCCAGCAACGCTTCGCGCCCGCAGGCTTTCCGGCCGAAGCGGTGTACCCCTGCTACGGCCTGGCCGAATCGACGCTGTTCGTCACCGGTGGACACCGCGGCGCTGGCATGGTCGCGCGCGCCTTCGACAAGGCACGCCTGGCGCAAGGCGCCGTGGTGCGCGACGAGGGCGGCGCCATGCTCGTGGGCTGCGGCCGCAGCGTGACGCACCATGCGGTGCGCATCGTCGATACCGCCACGCTGACCGCCTGCGCCGACGGCGCCGGCGGCGAGATCTGGGCCTCGGGCCCGAGTCTGGGCAGCGGCTACTGGAATAAGCCCGAGGTGTCGAAGAAGACCTTCGTCGAGCACGACGGCACGCGCTGGCTGCGCACCGGCGACCTGGGCTTCGTGCACGACGGCCAGCTCTATGTGGCCGGCCGCATCAAGGACATGATCATCGTGCGCGGCCACAACCTGTACCCGCAGGACATCGAGCGCGAAGTGGAGCGCGAGGTCGAGGCCGTGCGCAAGGGTCGCGTCGCGGCCTTCGCGGTCGAGGGGTCGGAAGGCGAGGGCATCGGCCTTGCGGCCGAGGTGTCGCGCAGCATCCAGAAGCTGGTGCGGCCCGAGGTGCTGGTCGAGGCGCTGAGCGCGGCCGTGAGCGAACAGTGCGGCGAGCCGCTGTCGGTCGTGATGCTGCTCCACCCGGGCGGCATGCCCAAGACCACGAGCGGCAAGCTGCAGCGCGGCGCCTGCCGCCAGGGCTGGATCGACCGCACGGCCGACGCCTATGCGATCTACGCCCACGGTGCGTTCGTGCTGGGCGGCAGCGCCCCTGCAGTCGACACATCCGAAGCCGCACTCAACGACGTCGAGCAGGCCCTCGCCACGATCTGGCACGAGGTGCTGCGCCGCCCCGCCGAACGGCCGCTGGCGCGCGACGCGCACTTCTTCACCCACGGCGGCAACTCGCTCGCCGCCACCCAGGTGGCCGCGCGCATCGGCGAGCGCTGGGACATCGACTTTCCGCTGCGCGCGCTGTTCGAGCAACCGCGCCTGGGCGACCTCGCGCGCGAACTGCGGCGCGTGCGGGCGCTCGGCCAGCGCCGCGCGCACCAGCCGATCCTGGCCTTGCCGGCCGAACGCCGCACGGGGCTGCTCGCGCTGTCGCATGCGCAGGCGCGCCAGTGGTTCCTGTGGCAGCTCGATCCGCAGAACAGCGCCTACCACGTGGGCGTGGCGCTGCGCCTGTCGGGCGTGCTGGATGCCGACGCACTGAAGGCGGCGCTCGAAGACCTGCTCGCGCGCCACGAAAGCCTGCGCACCGTGTTCCGCACCGCGGCCGACGGCACGGTCGGCCAGCAGGTGCTGCCGACGGCGCCGCTGGCCCTGGCTCACATTGACCTGCGCGCGCTGCCGGACGGCGACCGTGAAGGCGCCGCCGCCGCGCAGGCGCGCAAGCTGCAGGCCGAGCCCTTCGACCTCGCAGCCGGCCCTGTGCTGCGCGCCGCCTGGCTCCAGCTCGGCGACGCGCACCACATCCTCGCGATCGTCACGCACCACATCGTGTCTGACGGTGCCTCGCTGCAGGTGTTGCTCGACGAGTTCGGCGTGGCCTATGCGGCGCACGCGAAGGGCGAGACGCCGTCGCTCGCCGTACCGGCGATCCAGTACGCCGACTACGCCGCGTGGCAGCGCGACTGGCTCGCCGCCGGCGAGGCCGAACGCCAGCTGGCCTACTGGCGCACCCAGCTCGGCAGCGACCATCCGGTGCTGGCCCTGCCCACGGACCGTCCCCGCCACGCGGTCGCCAGCTACCGCGCCGCCTCGCAAGCCTTCGACCTCGACGCGGCCCTCGTCGCCCGCCTGCACGCCACTGCACAGGCGCATGGCGCCACGCTGTTCATGGTCTTGCTCGCGGGCTTCCAGGCGCTGCTGCATCGCTACACAGGTCAGCCCGATGTGCGTGTGGGCGTGCCGGTCGCCAACCGCCACCGCCCCGAGACCACGGGCCTCATCGGCTTCTTCGTCAACACGCAGGTGCTGCGCGCCACGCTGAGCGGCCGCACCCCGTTCGCGCAACTGCTCGCGCAGACCCGCGAGGCCGCGCTCGGCGCGCAGGCCCACCAGGACCTGCCGTTCGAACAGCTCGTGGACGCCCTGCAGCCGCAGCGCAGCCTGAGCCACAACCCGCTGTTCCAGGTGATGTTCAACCTGCTGCGCGAAGACACGGCCGTGCTGCGCGGCCTGCCGGGCCTGGCGGTCGACGAGTACCGCATGGAGGACAGCGCCGCGCAGTGCGAACTCGCGCTCGACATCCGCGAGCGCGCCGACGGCCAGGTGCGCGCGGTCTTCACCGCGGCGGCAGAGCTGTTCGATGCGGCGACGGTTGCGCGCATGGCTGCGCACTACCGCGCGCTGCTCGAAGCGTTGACGGCCGACCCGGCCCGTGCCGTCGGCGATGCGCCGTGGCTCGCTGCCGAAGAGCAGGCGCAACTGCACGCCTGGGGCACGGGGCCATCGCCCGCATCCGCCGCGACACACGCGCATCGCCTGTTCGAGGCGAACGTCCGCCGTGCACCGGATGCCATCGCGTTGATCGCCGGCGACACCGAGCTCTCCTACGCCGCCCTCGACCGCCGCGCCAACCGCCTCGCACACCGCCTGCTGCGCCACGGCGTGCAGCCCGACACGCGGGTCGCCGTGGCCATCGATGCCCCGATCGATCGCGTCGCCAGCCTGCTGGCCGTTTTGAAGGCCGGCGGCACCTACCTGCCGATGGACCCGTCGCACCCGCCGCAGCGGCTGTCGCAACTGCTGGCCGACAGCGGCGCAGTGCTGCTGCTGACCGGCAGCCACAGCACCGTGGGCGAGGGTGGCACCGTCGCCCGCCTCGCAGTCGATGACGCCTCGCTCGGCGACGAACCGAACGAAGCGCCGCAAGTCACGCTGCACGACCACCACCTGGCCTACGTGATCCACACCTCGGGCACCACCGGTCGCCCCAAGGGCGTGGCGGTGGCGCACGGCGCGCTGTCGATGCACCTCCAGGCCATGGCCGACACCTGCGGCTTCACGGCGAGTGATCGTTCGCTGCAGTTCGCGCTGCCGCATGTCGATGCGGCCATCGAGCAGTGCCTGCTGCCGCTGACCACCGGCGCCGCACTGGTGCTGCAGCCGCAGTGGTGCTCGCTCGCCAGCGAACTCGACGCCGTGCTCCAACGCCACCGCGTCAGTGTGGTCGACCTGCCGCCGGCCTACGCGCGCCAGCTGCTCCAGGACCAGCCGCCGTTCCACCACGCCGTGCGCCTCGCACTCTTCGGCGGCGAGGCCTGGACCGGCGAAGACCTCGCGCTGGTCCGCCGCGTGCTGCACCCGGCATGCGTCGTGAACGCCTACGGCCCGACCGAGGCCGTGATCACGCCGACCCTGTGGTCCGCCGACGCCGAGGCCATCGTGCAGGGCTACGCCCCCATCGGCCGCCCGGTCGGCCGGCGCACCGCCCACGTGCTCGACGCCGACCTGCAGCCCGTGCCGCAGGGCGTGCCCGGCGAGCTGTACCTCGGCGGCGACGGCCTCGCGCGCGGCTACCTCGGGCGCGCGGCGCTGACGGCCGAGCGCTTCGTCGCCGATCCGTTCGATGCGGCGGGCGGTCGCCTGTACCGCACCGGCGACCTCGTGCGCTGGCGGACCGACGGTCAGCTCGAATACCTCGAGCGCCTAGACCACCAGGTGAAGGTGCGCGGCTTCCGCATCGAACTCGGCGAGGTCGAGGCGCGCTTGCGCGAGCAACCCGGCGTGCGCGAGGCACTGGTGTGCCTGCACGACGGCGCGACCGGTCCGTCGCTCGTCGCCTACGTCGCCCCCGCGGCGGGCGCATCGCTCGACGCGACCACGCTCAAGACCCAGCTGGCGCAGGCGCTGCCCGACTACATGGTGCCGTCTGCATTGATGGTGCTCGACAGCTTCCCGCTCGGCGCCAACGGCAAGGTCGACCGCCGCGCGCTGCCCGCACCGGCGGCCACCGGCGCGCCAGGCTACGAAGCCCCCCGCGGCGACGTCGCGCAGACGCTGGCCACGATCTGGGCCGAGCTGCTCAAGGTCGCGCAGGTCGGCCTGCACGACAACTTCTTCGACCTCGGCGGCAACTCGCTGCTCGTGATCCGCATGCATCGGCTGGTGGAAGACCGCCTGCAGCCGGGCCTGGCGGTGGTCGACCTCTTCAAGTACCCGACCGTCGGCGCGCTCGCCCGTCACATCGAGCAGAAGGAGCGCGGCCCCGCCGCTGCCACCGCCACCGACGACGCCGCGCAGGCGAAACAGCGCGCGCAGCAGCAACGCGCCGCCCTGCTGCAACGCCGCCGACCCACGGAAAGAACCCTCTGATGCACGCGCAAGACGACACTCCGCCTTCTTCTCCCGACACCACGGGCCTCGAGATCGCCATCGTCGGCATGGCCGGCCGCTTTCCCGGAGCGCCCGACGTGGACGCCTTCTGGCGCAACATCCGCGACGGCGTCGAGTCGGTCACCGTCTTCAGCGACGACGAACTGCGCGCGCGCGGCGTGCCCGAGCGCGCACTGGCCGATCCCGACTACGTGAAGGCCGGCGTGCTGTTCGACGGCTTCGACCGCTTCGACGCCGGCTTCTTCGGCTACTCGCCGCGCGAAGCCGAGCACCTCGATCCGCAGCAGCGCATCTTTCTCGAATGCGCCTGGGAGGCGATGGACCATGCGGGCTGGCCGACCGGCCAGAAGGGCGGGGCGCCCGTCGGCGTCTACGCGGGCGACGGCCCCAACCTCTACCTCATGAAGCACCTGCTGCCCGCCGTCGGCATCGACGCGGGCACCGGCATCGCCGACATGCTGGGCCTCATGAGCGGCAACTCCGCCGGCTCGCTGTGCACGCGCGTGGCCTACAAGCTCGACCTGCGCGGCCCGGCCCTGAGCGTGCAGACCGAATGCTCGACCTCGCTGGTGGCCGTGCACTTGGCCTGTCAGGGCCTGCTGAGCCACGACTGCGACATGGCGCTGGCCGGTGGCGTGTGGCTCAACCTGCTGCAGGAGGGCGGCTATCGCTACCAGAACGGCGCCATCCTTTCGCCCGACGGCCACTGCCGCGCCTTCGACGCCAAGGCCGCGGGCACGGTGATCGGCAGCGGCGCGGGCATCGTCGTGCTGCGCCGACTGGCCGATGCGCAGCGCGATGGCGACACCATCCACGCCGTCATCAAGGGCACGGCCGCCAACAACGACGGTGCCGACAAGATCGGCTTCACCGCACCGAGCGTGCAAGGCCAGGCCGGCGCGATCCGCGCGGCGCAGCTGATGGCCGACGTGCCCGCGCACACCATCGGCTATGTCGAGGCGCACGGCACGGGCACCACGCTGGGCGACCCGATCGAGCTGGCCGCGCTCACGCAGGCCTTCCGTTCCGACGGTGGCGATGGCGGGCGCTGCGGCTACTGCGCCATCGGCTCGGTCAAGACCAACATCGGCCACCTCGACGCAGCAGCCGGCGTGGCCGGGCTCATCAAGGCGACGCTGGCACTGCGCCATCGCACGCTGCCGCCGAGCCTGCACTTCGAACAGCCGAACCCGCAGATCGATTTCGCGAACAGCCCGTTCCGCGTGAACACCGAGGCGCTCCCCTGGCCCGAGGGCGACACGCCGCGCCGTGCGGGCGTCAGCTCCTTCGGCATCGGCGGCACCAACGTGCACGTCGTGCTGGAAGAGGCGCTGCCCGTTGCTGCGTCCGAACCAACGACAGGCTGGCAGGTGCTGCCGCTGTCGACCCGCAGCGCGCCCGCAACGCGACAAGCCGCACAGCAACTGGCCGATCACCTGCGCACGCACCCCACACTGCGGCTCACCGACGTCGCCCACACCCTGCAAGCGGGCCGCCGCGTCTTCGAGCACCGCAGCGCCGTGGTGGCCGACCATGCCAAAGGGGCCGTGCAGCTGCTCTCGGCGGGCGAGGGCCTGGCCGTGCGCGCCGCGCCCGCGCAGGCACCCGAGGTGGTCTTCCTCTTCCCCGGCGGCGGCACGCAGCACGCCCAGATGGGCCGCGCGCTCTACGAGGACGACGCGGCCTTCCGCGACGACATCGACCGCTGCTGCGCGCTGCTGGAGCCCGAACTGGGCTTCGACCTGCGCACCGTGCTGTTCCCCGCGCCCGGCGGCGAAGCCGAGGCCGACGCGCGGCTGTTCGACATCGCGCTCGCGCAGCCTTCGCTGTTCGTCGTCGCCTACGCGATGGCGCAGTGGTGGATGCGCCGCGGCGTGCGCCCCGCGGTGATGATGGGCCACAGCCTGGGCGAGTACGTTGCCGCCTGCCTCGCGGGCGTGTTCCGCCTCGAAGATGCACTGCGCGTCGCGGCCCTGCGCGGGCGCCTGCTGCAGTCGATGCCGCCCGGCGCGATGACCGCCGTGCCGCTGTCGCAGGCCGTGCTCGCGCCCTTCCTGGCGCCGGGCTGCGACCTCGCCGCCGCCAACGCCGAGCAGCTGAGCGTGATCTCTGGCCCGCGCGAGGCGGTCGAGGCCGCCGAGGCGCGGCTGCGCGCGGCAGGCCACCTGCCGCGCCGGTTGCATGTGTCGATCGCTTCGCACTCGGCGATGACCGAGCCGCTGCTCGCGCCGCTCGAAGCGCTCATCGCCTCGGTGCCGCGCCGGCCGCCGACCATTCCCTTCGTCTCGAACGTCACGGGACAGCTCATCACGCCCGAAGACGCCATGAGCCCCGCCTACTGGGCGCGCCACCTGCGCGGCACCGTGCAGTACGCCGACGGCGTGGGCACCTTGCTGCAGGTGCCGGGCCGCGTGCTGCTCGAAGTCGGCCCCGGCGAAACGCTGGCGGGCCTGGCGCGCCAGCATCCGCTGGCCGACTCCGCCGCCGGCGTGCTCGCCAGCCAGGCGCACCCACAGCAGCAGGCGCGCAACGCGCAGCAGATCGTGCAGACGCTGGCCCAGCTGTGGGTGGCGGGCGTGGACATCGACTGGGCCGCCTGCCGCGCGGGCGCCGCGCGTCGGCGCGTGCCGCTGCCGGCGTATCCGTTCCAGCGCCGCCGCTACTGGGTCGAAGCGCCCAGCGCTGCGAAGGTGGCGCAACGTCCGGCTGGCGACGCGTTCTACGTGCCCTCGTGGCAGCGCACGGAGCCGCTGGTCGTCGCACCGTCGGCATCGACCGAAGGCTGCCTGCTCGTGCTCGGCGACAACCGCAGCCTCACGGGCCACCTCGTGCGGCAACTGCGTGCGCAGGGCCGCACCGTGGTGCTGGCCGAGCGCGGCACCGCCTTCGCACGCACGGGCCACGGCCACTGGACGCTGCGCCCCGGCGCACGCGACGACCACGCCCGCCTGCAGAGCGAGATCGCGGCCGACTTCGGCGCCATCGCCGGCATCTACCACCTGTGGAGCCTCGACGAAGCGCTGCCCGCGCAACAGCCGCAGGCCGAGCTGCTCGAGCGCAGCTTCTTCAGCCTGCTCGCGCTCGTGCAATCGCTCGAAGCCGGCGACCGCACGCTGCCGCTGGCCGTGGTCGCCAACCAGCTCGAAGACGTCACCGGCACCGAGCCGCTGTGCCCCGAGAAGGCCACGCTGCGCGGCATCGGCAAGGTGATCGGCCAGGAATACCCGCGCGTGCATTGCCGCGTGATCGACGTGGTGCTGCCTGCGCCCGAAAGCGATGCCGAAGGCCGGCTGGTCGCGCAGATCGTGGCCGAGGCCGCGGCGCTGCAGACCGAGCCCGGCGAGCCGCTGGTGGCCTGCCGTGGCGCGCACCGCTGGATCAAGACCTACGAGCCCGCGACACTGACCGCCGCCGCGCAGCCGCGCCTGCGCCGCGAGGGCGTCTACCTTGTCACCGGCGGCCTGGGCGGTGTTGGCCTCGCGCTGGCGAAGCACCTGGCCGTGCACTGGCAGGCGCGGCTGGTGCTGCTGGGCCGCACCGCGCTGCCGGTGCGCACCGAATGGCCCGCGCTGGTGGCGGCCGACAGCACGCCCGCCGATCTGAAGGCGCGGCTGCATCAACTGCTCGAACTCGAAGCGCTCGGCGCACAGGTGCTCACCATGTCGGCCGACGTGTCCGACGCCGACGCGGTGCGTGCCGCCCTCGCACAGGCGAACGATCGCTTCGGCCCGCTGCACGGCGTCGTGCACGCGGCCGGCGATGCGGGCGGCGGCATGATGGCCGGGCGCACGCGCGCGCAGATCGACACCGTGTTTGCGACCAAGGTGCGCGGCACCCGCGTGCTGTTCGATGCGCTGCGGGGCCAGCCGCTGGACTTCGTGCTGCTGTGCTCGTCCATCTCCAGCGTGGCCGGCGGCCTGGGCATGAGCGACTACGCCGCCGCCAACGCCTACCTCGACGCCGTGGCCGTCGCGCACGAACGGCTCGGCGCGTTCCCGGTGTTCTCGGTCAACTGGGACGCCTGGCGCGGCCTGGGCATGGCCGCGCACATGGACGTGCCCGACGACATCGGCATGGACGGCCCCGAGGGCGCGCGCGTCTTCGAGCGCATCGTCAACGGCCCGGCGCGGGCGCAGACCGTGATCTCGACCACCGACCTGGCCACGCGCCTGGGCCCGCTCGACAACGGCATGCTCGACCTGCTCGGCGACGAGGCACCGGCCGCTGCGGCAGGCGCGGCCCATCCCCGGCCCGCGCTGCAGACCCCGTTCGTCGCGCCGCAGGGCGAGGTCGAGACCGCGCTCGCCGCGCTGTGGACCGAGCGCCTGGGCATCGCGCCCATCGGCGTGGACGACAACCTGTTCGAACTCGGCGGCGATTCGCTCGTCGCCATCCAGCTGCTGTCGCGCGTGCGCAAGCGCTATGCGACCGAGCTGCACCCGAGCGAGTTCTTCAAGGCGCCGACCATCGCCGGCCTGGCCGCGCGGCTCGGTGTCGCCTCGACCGCCGCCGCGCCACCGCGCAACGCGATGGAGATCACGCCCGTGGCGCGCGGCGGTGCGCTGCCGCTGTCGCCGATGCAGCGCCGCCTCTGGCTGGTCGACCGCCTCACCGACGCCGCCAACCGCAGCGGCCGCGCGGCCTACAACATGTCGGCCGGCCTCGCGCTGCATGGCGAGCTCGACATCGGCGCGCTGCGCGCCGCCATCGACGCCATCGTGGCGCGCCACGAGGTGCTGCGCACCGTGTTCACCGAAGACGACGAGGGCGAACCCATGGCGGTCGTACGCCCCGGCGCGCCGCTCGACATTCCCGTCATCGCACTCGACGACAGCGCGCGCTACGGCCAGCTGTTCGACGAACTGGTGCGCACACCGCTCGCGCTGGCCGAAGGCCCGCTCATCCAGGCCACCGTCGTGCGCATGGCGGCGCGCGAGCATGTGCTGGTGCTCGTGGTGCACCACATCGTGTTCGACGGCTGGTCGATCGCCGTGTTCGCACGCGAGCTGGCCGCGTTCTACGAGCGCGCGCGGCGCGGCCAGCCGCTGGCACTGGCACCGCTCCCCGTGCAGTACGCCGACTACGCCGCCTGGTACGCGCGCGCGCTGGTCTCTGAAAGCTTCGCGCCGAAGGCCGCGTTCTGGCGCGAGCGGCTGGCGGGCGCGCCGCAGGCCTCGGGCATCAAGCCTGACCACCAGCGCCCGGTCGCGCCCACGCATGCCGGCGACTCGGTGCGGCTCACGCTGTCGCCGGCGCTGTCGCAATCGCTGGCCGCGCTTGCACGGGCGTCGGACACCTCGCTGTTCACGCTGCTGCTGTCGTCGTTCTTCCTGTTCTTCCACCAGGCCTCGGGCGCCGACGACATCGTCATCGGCACCGACGTCGCGGGCCGTGGCCACCCCGACCTCGAAGGGTTGCTCGGCTTCTTCGTCAACGTGGTGCCGCTGCGCTCGCGCCGTGCGAAGGCAGGTACCGACTTCGCGCAATGGCTGGCTGCCACCAAGGCCGACACCCTGGCTGCGATGGACCACCAGGACGTGCCTTTCGACCGCATCGTCGAGCTGTCGGGCGTGCCGCGCGCACGCGACCGCAACCCGCTGGTGCAGGTGCTCTTCGTGCTTCAGAACACGCCCGAGATCCGGTTCGCCATCGAAGGCGCCGAGGTCCAGGTGCTGCCCCAGCAGATGAACGAATCCAAGTTCGACCTGGCGGTGTTCGCCAGCGAACACGACGGCGCGCTCACCGCCGAGTGGGTGTTCGCCACCGACCTCTACCGGCGGGAGACCGTCGAAACCTTCACCGCTTCGTGGCATGCGCTGCTGGAGCGGATCGTCGTCACACCTGGCCAGCCGATCGACGCGCTGGCCCCCATGCCCTCGGAGGAATCCATCGCCATGACAAACGCTCCCAACGTCCGCCCAGCCTCGAAACTGGACAACAAGCTCGGCAAACTCGGAAAGCTCGACGCCCTGGGCGCCGGCCGCGCCCCCGTGCGCGCCGCCGCGCGGCCCGCCGTGCAGACCTCGTTCCTGAAGCCCGGCGCCGAATTTCCCATCGTGCTGCAGGCCACCAGCCCCGAACTCGACACCGTCGCCTGGGCCAAGGGCCAGGCCGACTACATCGAGATGCTGGTCGCGAAGCACGGCGGCATCCTGTTCCGCGACTTCGGCCTGAAGACGCCGCAGGACTTCGAGGCCTTCGCCGAGGCCATCGAGCCCGAGCTGTACGGCAGCTACGGCGACCTGCCGAAGAAGGAGGGCGGCAAGAAGACCTACCGCTCCACGCCGTACCCCGAGCGCCAGATGATCCTGTTCCACAACGAGAGCGCGCACCTGGACCGCTGGCCGCGCAAGCAGTGGTTCTTCTGCGAGCTGCCGTCGCCCGTGGGCGGCGCCACGCCCATCGTCGACTGCCGCGAGATGCTGCGCCGCCTGCCGGCCGACGTGGTGGCCGGCTTCGAGCGCAAGGGGCTGCAGTACGTGCGCACCTTCACGCCCGGCCTGGACGTGAGCTGGCAGGACTTCTACAAGACCGATCGCCGCGAAGACGTCGAGGCGCGCCTGGCCGCCGCCGGCATCGAATGGCGCTGGTTCGACGGCGACACGCTGCAGACGCGCACCCGCTGCCCCGCCGTGATCCGCCATCCGCTCACCGGCGAGCGCGTGTTCTTCAACCAGGTGCAGCTGCACCACGTCGCCTGCCTCGAGCCGCAGGTGCGCGAAGACCTGCTGGCCATGGGCGGCGTCGAGCGCCTGCCGCGCCACGTGACCTACGGCGACGGCTCGCCCATCGCCGACGAAACCATGGCCATCGTCGGTGAGGCCTACGAGGCCTGCGCCGTGCGCTTCGACTGGCGCCAGGGCGACGTGGTGATGCTCGACAACATGCTCGCCGCCCATGCACGGGACCCCTTCGAAGGCCCGCGAAAGATCGTGGTGGCGATGGGCGCGATGTTCGACCGCGCCGCACTTGAAGACGGCGCGCGCGGCGCCGAGTCCCGCCTGGCCGACGAACAGGGCGCCTGAACGAAATGACGACCATGACCGACCACTTCGACGACACGACCTTCCCGCTGAGCCCCGAACAACGCGCGGTGCCGGCCGATGCGCCGCGCCTGCTGCTGCGCGTCGACATCGAGGGCGCAACCGACCCCGCGCGCCTGCGCGACGTGGTGGCGCGCGTGCTGGGTGCGCACGGTGCCTTGTGCAGCGCGATCCGCGCGGTGCCGGGCTATCGCGGTCTTCGCCAGCAGTACACCGACGGGATGACGCCGCTGGCCTGGGCGGACGCGGACCTGCGCGATGCGCCTGAAGCTGCCTTGGCCGAATGGCTGGCGAACCTGCAAGCCGCGCCGCTGGACATCGCGCGCGGCGAGATGGTCCATGCCGGGCTCGCACGCACCGGTGAAGGGCGCCACACGCTGGCGCTTTCCGTTCATGCCTGGGTCGGCGACCGGGGCAGCCTGCAGCACCTGTTCGACCAGATCGCCATGGCCTTCGCGGACGCGAACAGCTTCGATGCCGCCGAGGTGTTCCCGTATGCGCGCTTCGTGACCTGGCGCCAGGACCTGCTCGACGGCGAAGACGCCGCCGAGGGCCGCGCCTACTGGCAGCGCTACCTCGCGCAGGCGTCCTCGCTCACGCCGCCGCGCCTCGTCGGCCGGCAAGCTGCTGCCTCCCAGCAGGCTGTGCGCGTGCGTGCTGACGAATCCGTCGACGCCACTTTCGCGGGCCGCATCGCCGCCTGCGCCGACACACTGGGCGCCCAGCCCGACACGCTGCTGCAGGCCGTCTGGTGGCTGCTGCTCGCGCGGCTGGACGGCACCGGCCGTTTCGTCGCCGGCTGGCAGCACGACTGCCGCCGCGACTACCCGCCGATGCAGGGTGCGGTCGGCGTGTTCGACAAGGTGCTGCCGCTCATCGTCGAGACCGCGCCCGAGATGTGCTTTGCCGACTGGTTCGACAACGTCGACGGCACGCTGGCCGCGCATGTCGAGGCGCAGGAGTACTGGGCCGTCGAGGCGCCGCCCATTGCCACGCACCTCGCGGTCGGCTTCGCGTGCCACGAACGACCGCGCCGCCACGGCGTCGATCCGCAATGGCAACTGGTTGCGCTGCCGGGGCCGCTGCCGGCTTTCGAACTCGCTCTGCAGATCGCATGGGACGCCGACGGCGCTGCGCTCTCGGTGCATGCCGATGCCGCGCGCCACAGCGAGATGGCGGCGCAGCGCCTGCTGATGCAATACCTTTGCCTGCTGGATGCCATCGTCGAACGCCCCGACACCGCGCTCGGCGCGCTGCCGCTGGTCGGTGCGCGCGAGCGCGAGCTGCTGCTGCAGTCGCAAGAGACCGTGGCCGATGTCGGCACGCAGACCGTCACGCAGCGCATCGCCCATTGGGCCGTCGAGACGCCCGACGCGCCCGCGCTCGAAGCGGGCGAGCAGCGCCTGAGCTACCGCGAACTCGACCAGCGCACCGCCCGCGTCGCCCGCTGGCTGCAAGGGCAGGGCGTGGTGCCCGGTGCCATCGTCGCGCTGAACCTGCCGCGCGCGCTCGACCTGCCGGTGGCGATCCTCTCTGTCTGGCGCGCGGGCGCCGCCTACCTGCCGCTCGACCCCGACTGGCCCGAGGCGCGCCGCTCGGCGGTGCTGGCCGATGCGAAGCCGGTGTTCACCATCGACGCCGCATTGCCCGATGCGAGCACGCTGCCCGAAGCGCAAGCCGCGTCGCACATCGCCGCACCGAGCGACCTCGCCTACGTGCTCTACACCTCCGGCTCCACCGGCACGCCCAAGGGCGTGGCCGTCGGGCAGGGCCAGCTGCAGAACTACGTGGCAGCCGCTTCGACCGCGATGCAGCTCGACACCTGCCGCCGCTGGGCGCTCACCAGCTCGGTCGCGGCCGACCTGGGCAACACCGCACTGTTCGGCGCGTTCTACAACGGCGCCTGCCTTGTCGTGGCGGCGCCGCATGAGGCGAAAGACGCCGAGGCCTTCGCGCGCTTCATGCGCACACACGCCATCGACGCGCTGAAGATCGTGCCCTCGCACCTCGAAGCGCTGCTCGAAAGCGCCGCACCCTGCCTGCCGCGCACGCTGGTGCTCGGCGGCGAGGCCGCACCGCGCGCGCTGGTCGAGCGCATCGCGCGGCTGGCGCCGCAGTGCGCCATCTACAACCACTACGGGCCGACCGAGGCCACGGTCGGCGTCATGGTGCATGCCGTCGAACCCGGCGCGCCCGTGCCCGAACAGCTGCCGCTGACGCGCGTGCTCGCGAACAACCGCGTGCGCGTGCTCGATGCATCGCGCGGCCTCGTGCCGGCGGGCGGGCTGGGCGAGGTGTACATCGGCGGGGCGCAGCTGTGCCACGGCTACCTGAACCGCGCGAACGCTGACGTGTTCGTCGCCGACCCGTTCCACGCCGGTGAGCGCCTCTACCGCACGGGCGACCTCGCGTGGGTGCTGCCCGAAGGCGGCCTGAGGCTCGCGGGGCGTGCCGACCACCAGGTGAAGGTCCACGGCTACCGCGTCGAGCCGGCCGAGGTCGAGGCGGCGCTGCTGGCGCGGCCCGGCGTGCGCCAGGCGGTGGTGCTGGCTGTGCCCGATGCGACCACGCTCGCCGCCTTCTTCGTCGGCGACGGCGAGGCGGTCGACGGCCGCGCGCTGCGCGAGCAACTCGCCGCGCTGCTGCCCGCGCACATGGTGCCCGTGAGCTGCACGGCCGTGGGCGCCTTCGCGCGCCTGCCGAACGGCAAGATCGACCGGCTCGCGCTGGTGGCGTCGGCCCCGGCCGAAGCACCGCAGCGCGTCATCGCGGCGCCGCGTGATGCGCTCGAAGCGCTGCTCGCCGACGGCATGGCCACCCTGCTGGGCAGCGGCCCGGTCGGCGTGGAAGACGACTTCTTCGAACTCGGCGGTCACTCGCTGCAGGTCATCAAGCTGGTGGCGCGCATCCGCAAGCTGCTGCAGGTCGAGGTGGCGGCCGGCGTGGTGTTCGATCACCCGACGCCCGCGGCGCTGGCCGCCGTGCTGCGCGAGGCCAGCGCCGATGCCATCGCGCTCGAACGGCTGGCGCAGACGCACCGGCAGCGCGACCTCGCCGACGAATCCGTGGGCGAGGCCGCATGAGCATCGCCATGGACGAGATCACCCGCACCGTGCACGACGGCCAGGCCGTGCCGCTGTCGTATGCGCAGGAGCAGCTGTGCTTCCTGCAGAAGCTCGAGCCCGGGCTCACGGCCTACAACCTGCCGCGCGTGTTCCGGCTGACCGGCGCGCTCGACGCCGATGCGCTGGAACGTGCGTTCCAGGCGGTCGTTGCGCGCCACGCGATCCTGCGCACGCACTTCGTCGAGCACGACGGCGTGCCGATGCAGGTGGTGCAGGCCGAGGTGCCGTTCGCGCTGGAGCGCATCGATCTCTCGGGCCAGGGCGCCGACGCGCAGCAGGCCGCTGTCGATGCGCTCGTGCGCCGCACCGCGACGCATGTGTTCGACCTGGGCCGCGCGCCCGCGCTGGTGGCCCGGCTCGCGAAGCTGGCCGACGACCGGCATGTGCTGACCGTCTGCCTGCACCACATCGTCTCCGACGCCTGGTCGAACCCGATCCTGGCGCGCGACCTCGGCGCGGCCTATGCGCTGGCGCTGCGCAGCGACGGCCCGGTGCAGCTGCCGCCGCTGTCCGTGCAGTACGCCGACTTTGCCGTGTGGCAACGCGCCCGCGTGCAGGGCGGGGCGCTCGCGCCGCAGCTGGACCACTGGAACCGCCACCTCGGCGACGAGGTGCCGTCGCTCGACCTGCCGACCGACCGCGCGCGCCCCGCGCAGCAGACCTTCGCCGGCACTGCACTCGGCTTCGAGCTGCCGCCGGCTCTGGCGGCAGCGCTGCAGACCTTCTGCCGCGCCGAACGCTGCACGCCGTTCGTGGTGCTGCTCGCGGCCTGGCAGGTGCTGCTGTCGCGCTGCAGCGGGCAGGACGATTTCGCCATCGGCGTGCCCAATGCCGGCCGCCACCGCGAGGAGGTGCAGGACCTGCTGGGCTTCTTCATCACCACGCAGGTGTTCCGCGCGCGGCTCGCGCCCCGGCGCACGCTGCGCGAGGTGTGCCGCCAGGTGCGCGCCGACGCGCTGGCCGCGCTCGACCATGCCGACCTGCCGTTCGAGGTGCTGCTGGCCAGCCGAAAGGACCGCCGCGACCCCGCGCGCAGCCCGCTGTTCCAGGCCATGTTCGGCGTGCAGATGGCCGGCGAGGCCGTCGCGCTCGACTTCGCGGGCGTGCGCGCCGAGCTGCAAGAGTTCGACGACGCGGGCGCCAAGTTCGATCTGTCGCTGGACTTCTACATCGACCCGCACGGCGTGCGCGGCCGGCTCGAGTACAACACCGACCTGTTCGACGCCGCGACCGCGCAGCGCCTGGTGCGCGCCTACCAGCGCGTGCTGCAGGCGATGTCGGACGACCCCGATCGCGTGCTCGCGAACCTCGTGCTCACCGATGCGGACGACGAAGCGCGGCTGCGCGGCTGGAGCGAGAACCTGCCGCACCGCCCGTACACGCAGCCCGTGCATCGGCTGATCGAAGCGCAGGCGCGCGAGCGGCCCGAGGCGGTCGCGCTGGTGTTCGGTGACACGGTGCTGCGCTATGGCGAACTCGACGCGCGCGCCAACGCGCTCGCGCATCGCTTGATCGGCCTGGGCGTACGGCCCGACATGCCCGTGGGGATCGCCGCCGAGCGCAGCCTCGAGATGGTCGTGGGGCTGCTGGCGATCCTGAAGGCCGGCGGCGCCTATGTGCCCATCGACCCCGAGCTGCCGCGCGAACGCATCGCCTACATGCTGGAAGACAGTGGGGTGACGCTGCTGCTCACGCAGTCGCACCTGCGCGAGGCGCTGCCGGTGGCGGCGCATGTGCAAATGCTGGCGCTGGATGCGGCCGACCTGTCGGCCGAATCCACCGCCTGCCCGCAGGTCGCGCTGCATGGCGAGAACCTTGCCTACGTGATCTTCACGTCGGGCTCCACGGGCCGCCCCAAGGGCGCGGCCAACCGCCACAACGCGCTCTACAACCGCCTGGCCTGGATGCAGGACGCCTACGCGCTGGGCGACGCCGACACCGTGCTGCAGAAGACGCCGTTCGGCTTCGACGTGTCGGTGTGGGAGTTCTTCTGGCCGCTGATGCAGGGCGCGCGCCTTGTCGTGGCCGCGCCTGGCGATCACCGCGAGCCGGCACGCCTGGTCGAGCTGATCCGCACGCACGGCGTGACCACGCTGCATTTCGTGCCCTCGATGCTGCAGGCCTTCCTGGCGCACGACGGCATCGAGGCCTGCACCAGCCTGCGGCGCATCGTCTGCAGCGGCGAGGCGCTGCCCGCCGAGGCGCAGGCGAAGGTGTTCGAGCGCCTGCCGGGCGCGGGGCTCTACAACCTCTACGGCCCGACCGAGGCGGCCATCGACGTGACGCACTGGACCTGCCGCGCCGACGGGCTGAACCATGTCGCCATCGGCCGCCCCATCGCGGGCTGCAAGACCTACGTGCTCGACGCGGGCCTGAACCCCGTGCCGCCGGGCGTGGGCGGCGAGCTGTACCTGGGTGGCATCGGCCTGGCGCGCGGGTATCTGCACCGGCTGGGCCTCACGGCCGAGCGCTTTGTCGCCGACCCGTTCAGCGACAGCGGCGAGCGCCTGTACCGCACGGGCGACCTCGTGCGCTGGCGCGACGACGGCCAGCTGGCCTACCTGGGCCGCATCGACCACCAGGTGAAGGTGCGGGGCTTTCGCATCGAGCTCGGCGAGATCGAGGCGCAGCTGCTGGCACAACCGCAGGTGCGCGAGGCCGTGGTGGTGGCCGACGAAGGCCCGGGCGGCACGCGGCTGGTCGGCTATGTGTCGCCGCAGCCCGATGCGGCGGTGGACGTGGCCGTGCTCAAGGCGCGCCTGGCCGAGGTGCTGCCCGAGTACATGGTGCCGGCGCTGCTGTGCGTGCTGCCGGCCCTGCCGCTCAACGCCAACGGCAAGATCGACCGCAAGTCGCTGCCCAAGCCCGAACGCAGCGGGGCGCAGGCCTACGAGGCGCCCGAGGGCGTGGTCGAACAGGCGCTCGCCACGGTCTGGGCCGAGGTGCTCGGCCTGCCGCGCGTGGGCCGGCAGGACAACTTCTTCGAACTCGGCGGCGACTCGATCCTGAGCCTGCAGATCGTGTCGCGGCTGCGCACGGCCGGCTGGAAGCTCACGCCGCGCCAGATGTTCGAGCGCCAGACCGTGGCCGGGCAGGCGGCCGTGGCCGAGCCCGTGGGCGCGGCGGTGCAGGCCGAGCAGACCGCAGCCGAAGGCGAGGTGCCGCTGCTGCCGTTCCAGGCCGCGTTCTTCGAGGCCGACATGCCCGAGCGCCACCACTGGAACCAGTCGCTGCTGCTGCAAGGCCGCGAGCCGCTGGCGGTGCCCACGCTCGAAGCCGCGCTGGCGGCCGTGGTGCAGCACCACGATGCTTTCCGCCTGCGCTTCCATCGCGCGGCCGATGGCCGCTGGCGGCAGGCCTACGAGGCGCTGCCGGCGCGTTGGCGCGAAGAATGGCTCTGGGTGCGCGATGCAGCGAACCCCGCGCAGATCGCCGCGCTGTGCGACGAGGCGCAGCGCAGCCTCGACCTCGCGCACGGGCCGCTGCTGCGTCCGCTGGTCATCCGCCTGCCCGGCGGCGACTGGCGCCTGCTGCTGGCCGCGCACCACCTCGTGGTCGACGGCGTGTCGTGGCGCATCGTGCTCGACGACCTGGCCACCGCGTACGCGCAGTGCCGCGATGGCCACCCGGTCGTGCTGCCGCCGAAGAGCGCCAGCTTGCAGGCCTGGGCGCGTGCGCTGCAGAGCGAGGCTGCCGCGATGGACGGCGAACTCGCGCACTGGCAGGCCTTCGCCGACGTGCCGGTGGCGTTGCCCTGCGCGCGGCCCGAGGGCGTGAACACCGTGGCGCGCCGCGCCAGCATCGCGTGGCAGCTCGACCGCGCGCGCACGCAGGCGTTGCTCAAGACGGCGCCGGCCGCCTACCGTACGCAGGTCAACGACCTGCTGCTCACCGCGCTCGGGCGCGCGCTGTGCGGCTGGAGCGGGCATGCGCAACTCGCGATCCTGCTCGAAGGGCACGGCCGCGAAGACAGCCTCCCCGCGCAGAAGGCGCTCGACCTGTCGCGCACCACGGGCTGGTTCACCAGCCTGTTCCCCGTGCGGCTCGATCCGTTGGGCGCGTGGGGCGACGCGATCAAGCGCGTGAAGGAAGACCTGCGCCGCGTGCCGCAACGCGGGCTCGGCCATGGCGTGCTGAGGCACCTGGGCACGGACGCACAGCAGCAGGCGCTGCGCGCATTTCCGCGGCCGCAGCTGGTTTTCAACTACCTGGGGCAGGTGGATGGTGCGGCCGAGGCTGCGTGGTCGCTCGCGCCCGAAGACGCGGGCGAGCCGGTCGCGGCGAGCGCGCCGCTGCTGCACGAGTTCAGCGTCAACGCGCAGGTGCGCGACGGTGCGCTGCAACTGACGGTGGACTTCAGCGCGGCGCGGCATGCGCAAGAGGACGTGCAGGGCTGGGTGAACCGCTTCGGCGACGAACTCGAAGCGCTGATCGCGCACTGCACCTCGGGCGCTTGCGGCGTCACGCCGTCGGACTTCCCGCTGGCCGGGCTCGACGCCGCGCAGCTCGACGCGCTGCCGCTGCCCGTGGCGCACCTCGAAGACCTCTATCCGTTGTCGCCGATGCAGTCCGGCATGCTGTTCCACAGCCTGGTCGATGCGCAGGGCGAGGCTTACATCAATCAGCTGTGCATGGACATCGACGGCCTCGATGCCGAGCGCTTCCGCGCCGCATGGCAGCGCGTGCTCGCGCGCCACGAGATCCTGCGCAGCGGCTTCCTGGCCGACGGCGCCACGCCGTTGCAATGGGTGGCGCGCGGTGCCGAGATGCCGTGGGCCGTGCAAGACCTGCGCGAGAGCGCCGACGTACCCGGTGCGCTGGCGCGGCTGGCCGCGTCGCAGCGCGCGAGCGGCTTCGACCTCGCACGCCCGCCGCTCATGCGCATCGCGCTGGCGCGCACGCAGGCGCAGCGGCATCACCTCGTGTGGACCTACCACCATCTGCTGCTCGACGGCTGGAGCGTGGCGCAGCTGCTGGCCGAGGTGCTGCGCAGCTACGCGGGGCAGGCCGGCGAGCCCGCACCCGGGCGTTTCCGCGACCACATCGCGTGGCTCGCCGCGCGCGATGCACAGGCCGGCGAGGCGCACTGGCGCCGCGTGCTGGCCGGCGTGGAAGAACCGACGCGCTTGGCGACCGCACTGGTGCCGCCGGTGGCACCACGCCCCGGCAAGGCCCGCCAGCGCCTAGCCTTCGACACCGAAGGCACGCGCGGCCTGCGCGAGGCCGCGCGTGCCGCACATGTCACGCTCAACACCTTCGTGCAGGCCGCCTGGGCGCTGCTGCTGGGCCAGCGCACGCGCACCGGCGCCGTCGTGTTCGGCGCCACCGTCGCCGGCCGCAGCGCCGAGATGCCGGGCGCCGAACGCATGCTGGGCCTGTTCATCAACACGCTGCCCGTGGTCGCACGCCTGCGGCCCGGCCAGCCCGTGGGCGACTGGCTGCGCGAACTGCAGGCGGCGCAGGTCGCATCGCGCGAACACGAGCACACGCCGCTGCACGAGATCCAGGCCTGGGCCGGGCTGGGCGGGCAGGGGCTGTTCGACACGCTGATGGTGTTCGAGAACTACCCGGTCGATGCCGCCTTGCGCGACGACGCGGCGGCGGGCCTGCGCTTCGGCGCGGTGCATACGAAGGAAGAAACCTCGTACCCGCTGACGCTGATGGTGCATGACGATGCGGCGCTGCACATCGATCTCGTGCATGCGCTCGATGCGTGCGACGAGGCGCAGGCCGCAGCGCTGGTGGGCCAGTTGCGTGCGGCGCTGCTGGCGCTCGCCGGCGATGCGGCGCAGGCTGTGGGACAGCTGACGCTGGCCGATGCGGCCGAGCGCGAGCGGTTGTCGTCATGGTCGCGCGGTGCGTTCACGCCGGAAACGGTCGTGCCCGTCCACCACCTCATCGAACAGCAGGCGAAGGCGAACCCCGATGCACTGGCACTCGTCACGGCCGAGCATCGCCTCACCTACGCCGCACTCAATCGCCTCGCCAACCGCTGGGCGCACCGGCTGATCGCACAGGGCGTGCGGCCCGACATGCCGGTCGCGATCGCCGTCGATCGCTCGGCCGAAACCGTCGTCGGCCTGCTCGCCGTGCTCAAGGCCGGCGGCGCGTACCTGCCGCTCGACCCGGCGTTCCCGCCCGAGCGACTGGCCTACATGGTCGAGGACAGCGGCGCCTCGCTGCTGCTCACGCGCCGCGCGCTGATGCCGCGTCTGCCCGACGCAGCGAGCGTGCAGCGGCTGGCCTTCGACCTCGACGCGGCCGACGACGGCATGGCCGCCTGGCCCGACCACGACCCGGCGGTGCCGGTGCATGGCGAGCAGCTGGCCTATGTGCTCTACACCTCGGGCTCCACCGGCCGACCCAAGGGCGTGGCGATGCGCCACGACGCGGTGGCGCGCCTCATCGCGTGGCAGCTGCAACGCCTGCCGGGTGCGAGCCGCACGTTGCTGTTCGCCTCGCCGTGCTTCGACGTGGCGTTCCAGGAAATGGTCAGCGGGCTGGCCGGCGGCGGCTGCCTCGTGCAGACCACCGATGCGCAGCGGCTCGACCTCGACGCGCTGGAAGACCTGGCGCACCGCGAAGGCGTCGAACGCATGTTCCTCACCTTCTCGGTGCTGCAGCATTTCGCCGAGCAGTCGCTGGCTTCGGGCCGGCGGTTGCCGGCGCTGCGCCAGGTCGTCACGGCGGGTGAGCAGCTCAAGCGCACGCCCGCACTGGCCGAATGGCTGGCGCGCGAATCGCAGTGCCGGCTCATCAACCAGTACGGGCCGACCGAGACGCATGTGGTGAGCGAGTTCGTGCTCGACGAGGCAGGCGACGAAGACCTGCCGCCCATCGGCACGCCCGCATCGAGCGCGCGCCTGCATGTGCTCGACGCGCAACTGAACCCCGTGCCCGTCGGCGTGGCCGGCGAGCTGTGCGTCGGCGCCGAGGTGCTGGCGCGCGGCTACCTGCACCGGGCCGGCCTGACGGCGCAGCGCTTCGTCGCCGACCCGTTCGGCGGGCACGGTGGTCGGCTCTACCGCACCGGCGACCTCGTGCGCTGGCGCGCCGACGGCCAGCTCGAGTACCTCGGCCGGCTCGATCACCAGGTGAAGGTGCGGGGCTTCCGCATCGAACTCGGCGAGGTCGAGGCGCAGATGCTCGCGCAGCCCGGCGTGCGCCAGGCGCTGGTGCTGGCGCAGGAAGGACCGGGCGGTGCGCGGCTGGTGGCCTATGCGGCCGGCGCCGAAGGCCAGCCGCTGCGCCCCGCGGCGCTGCGTGCGGGGCTGACGGCAGCGTTGCCCGACTACATGGTGCCGAGCGTCATCGTCGCGGTGCCGCAGGGGCTGCCGCTGAACGCCAACGGCAAGGTCGACCGGCAGGCGCTGCCACCGCCCGAGGCGGCGGAGCGGCGCGCCCACGTGCCGCCGCAGGGCGCCACCGAAGCCGCGCTGGCGGGTCTGTGGGCGCAGGTGCTGGGGCTGTCGTGCGTGGGGCGCGGCGACAACTTCTTCGAGCTGGGCGGGCATTCGCTCGCGGTGCTCAAGCTGCGGCAGCAGGTCAAGGCGCAGATGGGCATCGACCTGCCGCTGCAGCGCTACTTCGAACTGCCCGACCTGGCGGCGTGCGCGCAGGCGCTCGACGCGCAAGGGCCGGCGCAGGCGCAGCAGGCCGCGCAGGCCGAGAGCGATCTCGATCGCATGGATGCATTGTTGGAAAGTCTGGGGGGTTGAGTGAGCAGTAGCGAACGCAGTAGGGCCATCGCCCAACGACTGGCGGGTTTGCCGCCGGCGCGGCAGAAGGAATTCATCGCCGCGTTGCGTGCGCAGGGCATCGACTTCGGCCGCCTGCCGATCGTGCCCGACCCGGCCGCCGTGCCCGGTGCGCCGCGGCCCGCCTCGTACGCGCAGGCGCGCCAGTGGTTCCTCTGGCAGATGGACCCCGAAAGCACCGCGCAGCACATCACGGCCGCGCTCACGCTGCACGGCGCGCTCGACCATGCGGCGCTGCGCGCGAGCCTGCAGGCGCTGGTGGCGCGGCATCCGTCGCTGCGCACGCGCTTCGGCGTGAGCGACGACGGCGTGCCGCAGCAGGCCGTGTCGCCCGAGGCGGTGCTCGACCTGCACGAAGCCGATCTGCGCGCCCACCCCGCGCAGGTGCGCGACGAGGCCGCGCGCCTCGTGCGCACGCCCTTCGATCTGTCGCGCGGCCCGCTGTTGCGCGTGGGCCTGCTGCGCACCGGCGAGACCGCGCACCTGCTGGTGCTGGTGATGCACCACATCGTGTCCGACGGCTGGTCGATGCAACTGCTGGTCGACGACTTCGGCGCGCTGTACCAGGCACACCGTCAAGGGAACGATGCCGCCGTGCTCGCCGCGCCGGCGTTGCAATACGCCGACTACGCGGCCTGGCAGCGCCACTGGCTCGAAGCAGGCGAGGGCGAACGCCAACTCGCCTACTGGACCGAACGCCTGGGCGGCGAGCAGCCGCTGCTGCAACTGCCCGCCGACCGTGCACGTCCGCCGCAGGGGCCGTACCTGGCCGCGCGCCACCGGCTCGACCTGCCGGGTGAGCCGGCACAGGCGCTGCGCCGCCGCGCGAGCGCCGAAGGTGCAACGCTCTTCATGGTGCTGCTGGCCGGCTTCCAGGCACTGCTGCACCGCTACACGGGCCAGGGGGACATCCGGCTCGGCGTGCCCGTGGCCAACCGCGACCGGCCCGAGACGGCCGGCATCCTCGGCCTGTTCGTCAACACGCAGGTGCTGCGCGCCGAACTGGCCGGCCACACCACGCTGGCCCAGGCGCTGGCGCAGGCGCGCGAAGCGGCGCTGGGCGCGCAGGCGCACCAGGACCTGCCGTTCGAACAGCTGGTCGAGGCGCTGCAGCCCGAGCGCAGCCTGAGCCACCCGCCGCTGTTCCAGGTGATCTTCAACCACCGGCAGCAGGACCTGGGCGCGCTCGACCGGCTCGAAGGCCTGCGTATCGAGCCCTGCGAACTCGACGAGCAGGCGGCGCCCTTCGAGCTTGCACTCGACACGCTGGAGCAGGCCGACGGCACGCTCGGCCTGAGCTTCACGTACGCCCGCGCGATCTTCGAGTCCGCGACCATCGAACGCATGGCCGCGCACTACGTCGCGGTGCTGCGCCAGTTGGCCGACGACCCCACGCGCACGTTGCGCGAGGTGGCGCTGCTCGGTCCGCAGGAGCACGCCCAGCTGCGTGAATGGGGCGAGGGCCGGGACACGGCCTGGGACGAGGTGCCCGTGCACCACCTCGTCGAGCGCCAGGCCGCGCTGCGACCCGAAGCCACGGCGCTGATCGTCGATGGCGTGCCGATGCGCTTTCGCGACTTCGACGCGCGCGCCAATCGGCTCGCGCATGCCCTCATCGCGCAGGGCGTGCAGCCCGAGGACCGCATCGGCCTCGCGGTGGAACGTTCGCCCGAGATGGTGGTGGCGCTGCTCGGCGTGCTGAAAGCGGGCGCGGCCTACGTGCCGCTCGACCCCGACTACCCGCCCGACCGGCTCGACTTCATGGCGACCGACAGCGGCGTGCGGCTGCTGCTCACGCAGGCGCGTGTGCGCGAGCGGCTGGGCGCGTCGATGCAGGCGCTGCCCGCGCTGCTGCTCGATGGCGGCGTGCTCGACAGCGGGCCCGAAGACGCACCCGATGTCGCGGTGCATCTCGAACACCTGGCCTATGTGATCTACACCTCGGGCTCCACCGGCCAGCCCAAGGGCGTGGCCGTGGCGCATGGCCCGCTGAGCATGCACATCCAGACCATCGGCCGTGCCTACGGCATGACTCCGGACGACCGCGAGCTGCAGTTCGCGTCGATCAACTTCGACGGCGCGCACGAGCGCATCTGGACGCCGCTGGCCTTCGGCGCCACGCTGATGCCGCGCAGCCAGGAGCTGTGGACCGTGCACCGCAGCCGCGAAGAGATGCGCCGCCACGGCATCACCGTCGCCTGCTTCACGCCGGGCTACCTGCAGCAGATGGCCGACGAACTCGGCGAGGAAGGGCGCGTGCCCACGCTGCGCTCGTACACCGTCGGCGGCGAGGCCATGGGCCGCGTGGCCTGCGAGCGCGTGATGCAGACGCTGCAGCCGCCGCGCCTCATCAACGGCTACGGCCCGACCGAGACGGTGATCACGCCGACCATCGCCAAGGCCTATGCCGGCACCGCCTTCGACGCGGCCTACCTGCCCATCGGCGCGCCCGTGGGCGACCGCCGCGCCGTGGTGCTCGACACCGACATGAACCTGGTGCCGCCCGGCATGGCCGGCGAGCTGTACCTCGGCGGCTCGGGGCTGGCGCGCGGCTACCTGAACCGCGCCGGCCTGAGCGCCGAGCGCTTCGTGGCCGATCCTTTCGATGCGAAGGGCGGGCGCCTGTACCGCACCGGCGACCTCGTGCGCTGGCGCGCCGACGGGCAGCTCGAGTACCTGGGGCGGCTCGATCACCAGGTGAAGGTGCGGGGTTTCCGCATCGAGCTCGGCGAGGTCGAGGCGCGGCTGCGCGCGCAGCCCGGCGTGCGCGAGGCCGTGGTGGTCGCGCGCGAGCGTGCGGGCGGTGCGCTGTTGCTGGCCTACGTGTCGAGCCTCGATGCGCAACGCCCGGTCGAGGCCTTCACGCTGCGCGCCGGCTTGGCGCAGGTGCTGCCCGAGTACATGGTGCCCTCGGCGATCACGGTGCTCGCGGCGCTGCCGTTGAACGCCAACGGAAAGGTCGACCGCGCCGCGTTGCCTGAGCCTGTGTTCGCTGCTACAGCCGACAGTTGGGAAGCGCCGCAGGGCGCGGCCGAGGAGGCGATGGCCGCCGTGTGGGCCGAGGTGCTGGGCGCGCCGCGCGTGGGCCGCAACGACAACTTCTTCGAACTCGGCGGCCATTCGCTGCTGGCCATGCAGCTGCTCGAGCGGCTGCGTCGCCAAGGCTTCGGCGCGCAGGTGCGCACGCTGTTCCAGAACCCGCGCTTTGCCGACTTCGCGCGCGCCACGCTGGAGGCCGGCGCCTCGCCGCGCCCGGTGCCGGTGGTGCCCGACAACGCGATTCCCGAAGGCTGCACGCGGCTCACGCCGCAGATGCTGCCGCTGGTGACGCTCGACGACGCGCAGCTGCGCCGCATCGAGGCCGCCGTGCCCGGCTGCGCGGCCAACATCCAGGACATCTACCCGCTCGCGCCGCTGCAGGAAGGCCTGCTGTTCCATCACCTGATGCAGACCGAGGGCGACGTCTATGTGCAGTCGCTGCAGATGCGCTTCGACAGCCAGGCGCGGCTCGACGCGTTCATGGACTGCCTGAACCGCGTCATCGTGCGCCACGACATGCTGCGCACCGCCGTGCTGTGGGAAGGGCTGGCGGAGCCGGTGCAGGTGGTGCACCGCCATGCACCCGCCGAGATCGAATGGCTGCCGATCGACGCCGCCGCAGGCGATGTCGCCGCGCAACTCGAGGCGCATGTGCGCCCCGGCCACTACCGCCTCGACGTGCGCCGCGCGCCGATGCTGCGCGCCATTGCCGCGCACGACGCGGCGGGCGGCGACTGGCTGTTGCAGCTGCCGAGCCACCACCTGGCGCTCGACCATGTGTCGCGCGACCTGCTGGTCGAGGAGATCACGCTGCTGCTGCAAGGCCGCGCCGACGCGCTGCCCCCGCCCGTGCCGTTCCGCAGCTTCGTCGCCCAGGCACGGCTCGGGGCCGACGTGGCCGAGCAGGAGGCGTTCTTCCGCCGCATGCTCGGCGACGTGCGCGAACCGACCGCACCCTTCGACCTGTTCGATGCGCGCGGCGACGGCACGGCCGTGGAGGAAGCGCACCTCGAACTCGACGCGGCGTTGGCGCAGGCCGTGCGCACGCAGGCGCAGCGCAGCGGCGTGAGCGCGGCCACGCTGTTCCACCTGGCATGGGCGCTGGTGCTGGCCAAGACCACGGGCAAGGACGACGTGGTGTTCGGCACCGTGCTGTTCGGCCGGCTCGCGGGCGGCGAGGGCGCGGGGCGCGCGCTCGGCATGATGATCAACACGCTGCCGCTGCGCGTGACGCTGGGTCGCAGCCATGCACTGGCCTGCGTGCGCCAGACCCACGCCGCGCTGGCCGGCCTGCTGCACCACGAGCATGCGAGCCTGTCGCTCGCGCAGCGCTGCAGCGCGGTGCCCAAGGGTACGCCGCTGTTCTCGACGCTGCTGAACTACCGCTATGTGGCGCAGGCGCCCGAGGCGGGTGCCGATGTCGGCGGCTGGGAAGGCATCGAGACGCTCGGCGCGCAGGAGCGTTCGAACTACGCCTTCGCACTGTCGGTGAACGAACGCGCCGACGGCTTCGCGCTGACCGCGCAGGTCGATGCATCGGTTGGCGCCGCGCGCGCGTGCCAGTACATGCACGACGCGGTGCGCCGCGTGGCCGACGACCTCGCGCAGGCGGCCACGCACCCCGTCGTGGCCTTCGACCTGCGCACCGCCGACGAGGCGCAGCGCCTGCAGGCCTGGGGCGAGAACACGCCGGCCTACCAGGACACCGCACCGGTGCATGTGCTGGTGGCACGCCAGGCCGCACTGCGGCCCGAGGCCACCGCGCTGATCTTCGGCGACCACACGCTGAGCTACGCCGCGCTGGAGGCGCGCGCCAACCGGCTGGCGCACCACCTCGTGCGCGCGGGCGTGCGGCCCGAAGTGCGCGTGGGCCTCGCGGTACGGCGTTCGGCCGACATGGTCGTGGCGCTGCTCGCGATCCTGAAAGCGGGCGGCGCCTATGTGCCGCTCGACCCGGCGTATCCGCCGCAGCGGCTGGCCTACATGGTGGAAGACAGCGGCGTCGCGCTGCTGCTGGCCGACGATGCCGCCGTGCTGGACCGCATCGGCATGCCCGGTGTGAAGGCCCTGACGCTCGACACGCTGGACCTGTCGAGCGGCCCGTCACACGACCCCGGCGTGGCGGTGCACCGCGAGCACCTGGCCTACGTGATCTACACCTCGGGCTCGACCGGCAAGCCCAAGGGCGTGGCGGTGGCGCACGGGCCGTTGGCCATGCACGTGCAGTCCATCGGCGAGGCCTACGGCATGACGCCGGAGGACCGCGAGCTGCAGTTCGCATCGATCAACTTCGACGGCGCGCACGAGCGCACCTGGGTGCCGCTGGCCTTCGGCGCGGCGTTGATGCCGCGCGACGAAGAGGTCTGGCCGGTGGAGCGCACCTGCGCCGAAATTGCCCGCCACGGCATCACCATCGCCTGCTTCACGCCCGGTTACCTGCACCAGATGGCCGAGTTGATGGGCGAGGCCGCGAGCCGGCTGCCGATCCGTTCCTACACCGTGGGCGGCGAGGCGATGCCGCGCACCAGCTTCGCGCTGGTGCAGTCGGTGCTGAAGCCGCCGCGCATCGTCAACGGTTATGGGCCGACCGAGACGGTGATCACGCCGATGATCGCCAAGGCCGCGCCGGGTGAGGGCTTCGACGCGGCCTACATGCCCATCGGCCGCCTCGTCGGCGACCGCACGGCCTACGTGCTCGACGGCACCATGAACCAGGTGCCGCCCGGCGTGGCCGGCGAGCTGTACCTGGGCGGCGACGGCCTGGCGCGCGGCTACCTGCAGCGCGCGGGCCTGAGCGCGGAACGCTTCGTGGCCGACCCCTTCGGCGCGCCGGGCGGCCGGCTCTACCGCACGGGCGACCTCGTGCGCTGGGAGGCCGACGGGCAGATGGCCTACCTGGGGCGCATCGACCACCAGGTGAAGATCCGCGGTTTTCGCATCGAACTGGGCGAGATCGAGGCGCAGCTGCTGGCGCTGCCGCAGGTGCGCGAGGCCGTGGTGGTCGCCAGCCAGGGCGCGGGCGGCGCGCGGCTGGTGGCGTATGTGTCGCCGCTGGCGGGCGAGCGCATCGAGACAGCGCGGCTGCGTGCCGGCCTCGCGGCGCTGCTGCCCGAGCACATGGTGCCGGCGGCCATCGTCGTGCTCGACACGCTGCCGCTCAACATGAGCGGCAAGGTCGATCGCCATGCGCTGCCGGCGCCGGTGTTCGCCGGCGGCGACGGCTACGACGCGCCGCGCGGCAGCGCCGAGCAGGCGCTCGCGCGCATCTGGTCCGAGGTGCTGGGCGTGGCACGCGTGGGCCGCGACGACAACTTCTTCGAACTCGGCGGCGATTCGCTGCTGAGCCTGAAGGTGATGGCGCAGGCACGGCGCCTGGGCCTGCCGGCGCTCGATCTGAAGCTGCACGACTTCCTGCGCGCGCCGACCATCGCGGGGCTGCTGGGCGGGCGTGCCGATGCGCCGCCGCTGGTCGCGCTGAATGCCGTGGTGCCCGGTGAGGCACCGCTGTTCTGCCTGCACGCCGCGCTGGGCACGGTGTACGACTACGCGCCGCTGGCGCGCCGCCTGCAGGGCGTGCGCACCGTGTACGGCCTGCCGTGCCGCATGCTCGCCGACCCCGCGCACCGCGACGTGTCGCTGGCGCGCATGGCCGACGACTACGCCCGCATGCTCCGTGGCGTGCAGCCGCAGGGGCCGTACCACCTGCTGGGCTGGTCGCTCGGCGGCGCGCTCGCGGCGGCCGTGGCCGCGCGGCTCGAGGGCGAAGGGCAGGCCGTGGCGTTCCTCGGCCTGGTCGATCCCTATGTGCCCGAGCCCGACGCGCCCTTGCAGACGGTGGACGACGACGGCCGCCGCGACTTTGCCGACTTCGTCGCCTCGGCCTGGCCGGCGGCGCGCCTGGACGGGCTGCTGGACATCGACGACTTCGTCTGCGACGAGGCGACGGTGGCCGCGCTGATCGCACAGGCCCGCGCACAAGCGCAAGCTCGCGGCGACACGCTCGAGATGCCGGCGCACGCGAACCTGCCCGACGACGAGCTGGCCCGCATCTTCCTCGTGAGCCAGCAACTGAAGGCGATCGAGACTGAAGCACTCGTGCCGCTGCGCTGCCACGCCGAGTGCTGGTGGATCGCGCGGCGCCCGGCGGCGGACCGCGCCGCGCTCGCGCTGCAGTTGGGGCGGCCGGACCTCGCGAGCGCCGCGGCGCTGGACGAGGACCACCACGCGATCCTGCGCAACCCGGTGTTGTTGGTGCAACTGGGCGAGCGACTGGGCGAGGCCGAAGCCCTCGCGGTCTGAGACCCAGGCATAAAAAAACGCACGACCCGGAAGCCGGGCCGTGCGTCAAGGGCACCTTCTGCCGGTGCCGCCCTATTTCATTTCGTTGGTGCGCGTCAGAGCTTGTAGCTGAGCTTCAGCCAGGCGTTGCGCGGGTTGCCCTGCGTGTAGCCGTTGTAGGCGCCCAGGCCGTTGTAGTAGCGCTTGTCGCCCAGGTTCTCGATGTGCAGCGAGGCGCTCAGGCGGTTGTTGATGTCGTAGCGCGCCATCAGGCCGAACAGCGTCAGGCCGCCTTGCGAGGCGCGGCCGAGTTCGTTGAACTCGTCGTAGTAGATGCCGCTCTGGTAGCTCACGCTGCCGCCGACGGTGAGCTTGCTCCACTCGCCCGGCAGGCGGTAGCTGGTGGCCACCCGGAACAGGCGGCGCGGGTACTGCGGGTTCAGCAGCACGCCGTCGGCGTCGCGCTTGGCGTGGTAGGTGTAGCCCGCGAGCATCTGCAGGCCTGGCAGCACCTCGCCGGCGGCGGTGAGCTCGAAGCCCTTGCTCTTGGCGCCCTGCACCGCGCGGTACGGAATGCCGCCGTCGGGCAGCAGCGAGCCGGCGCCGGTGTCGATCACGGCCAGGTTGGTCTCGCGCGTCTTGAAGATCGCGGCGCTGGTGTTGAGCTTGCCGCCGAAGTGCTCGCCCTTCAGGCCCAGCTCGATGTTCTTGCCGCGCTGCGGTGCAATGAGCGAGTTGTTGCGGTCGCGCACCGTGTTGGGCTGGAAGATGTCGGTGTAGCTGCCGTACAGCGAGAGTTCCTTGCTCACGTCGAACACCACGCCCAGGTAGGGCGTGACCACGCCGTTCTCGCGCATCGCGCTCACGCCGGTGCGCCGCCAGGTGGTCCAGTCGAGCGTGGACGCGTCGGACTTGTACCAGGTGCCGCGCGCGCCGACGATGAGCGACAGCGGCTCGGCCAGCTTCAGGCGGGTCGAGGCGTAGATGGCTTTCTCGGTGGTGTTCAGCGGCGCCGTGTACAGCGGGTACGAGAAAGAGGTCGGCTCGGGGAAGCTCTGCAGCTGGTAGAAGTTCAGCGGCCGGCGGTCGATCATGCGCGGCACGGCGCCGCGCGTGTAGACCGTGGCGTCGTAGGTGTTGTAGCTCATGCCCACCACGGCCTCGTGCGTCTGGCCGAAGGCCTCGAACGGCCCCTTCAGGTGCACGTCGAGGGCCTTGTTGGCGCCTTCGGCGGGGTTCTCGCGGATGTCGATGGTGGAGGCGCCGGTGCGCGCGTTGATCGCGCGGTAGATGCTCAGGTCGCCCGAGGCGCGCTCGCGCTTGCTCTTGAGGTAGCTGGCGTCCACCTTGAGCTGCCAGCCCGCGCCCAGGCGCTGGTCGAGGTTGGCGAACAGCTTGTCGCTGTACATGTCCCAGTAGCTCCACGGGGCGCTGGAGTTGAACGAGCGCGGCAGGTTGGTGCGCTGGCCGTTGCTGAAGAACAGCGGGCTCTGGCCGTAGTTGGCGCCGTCGATGGCGGTCTTCTGGTGCTCGAAGCCCACCGACAGGCGCGAGCCCGCCGCGAGGTCGACTTCGAGAATGCCGTACAGCGCGTCTTCGCTGCGCTTCTTGTTCTCGATGAAGCTCTTGCCGTCGGTGCGCGAGGCCATGAAGCGGCCGCGCACGGTGCCGTCGGCGTTGAGCGGACCGCCCACGTCGATCTCCGCGTTGTAGCGGCTCCAGCTGCCGATGCCGCCCGAGATGTGCCCTGCGAACTCCGAGGTCGGGCGCTTGCGCACGAGGTTGATGGCGCCGCCGGGCGAGCCCACGCCGTTGAGCAGGCCGGCCGCGCCGCGGATCACCTCGACGCGGTCGTAGAAGGCGGTGCTGATCATGCTCGACTCGCCGGCCACGCTGTTGAAGCCCAGCGTGGGCACGCCGTCGATCATGGTGCTCAGGGCGAAGCCGCGCGAGGAGAAGGTCACGCGTTCGTCGTTGCGGTCGGCCACGATGCCGGGCGTCTGGCGCAGCACGTCCTCGAGGGTGACGAGGTTCTGGTCGTCGATCTGCTGGCGGCCGATGACGCTGACCGACTGCGGCGTCTCGCGCAGCGACAGGTCCATGCGCGTGGCGCCGGCGGCGGCGCGCGTGGTGTACGAGCCGGTGCCTTCGGTGATGCCGTCGGTGGCGGCCTGCGCGGCCACGGTCACGGCCGGCAGCGTGGACGCACCGGCCGTGCTCTGGCGCTGGATGGTGACGCGCGTGGGGCCGTTGCGCACCGCCACGAGGCCGCTGCCGGCCAGCAGGCGGTCGAGCGCCTGCTGGAAGCTCAGGCGGCCCGACACGGCCGGTGCGGCCAGGCCCGAGACCACGTCACCCGCGGCGAGCACCTGCACGCCGGTCTGGCGCGACAGCTCGTTGAGCGCGGCGCCCAGCGGCTGGGCGGGGACGTTGATGTCGCGTGCTTGTGCAGCGGCCTGGTCGGCGCCCTGGGCTGCGGCGAGGCCGCTCCAGCTGGCAAGGGCGGTTCCGAAGGCGGCGGCAAGCGCGGCGCTCAGGAGTCGGTGGCGAGGCGAGAAACGCATGGGTGAAGGCTCCAGACAAATAAATCGGTGCGGCATGAAAACGGGGGCGCGCCGCAGCCGTCGATCGGATGCGGGGTGCTTCTGGATGTAAGACGTTTGAACTCGAAAAAGAGAGACAGGCCCGTGACAAGGCATCGGCCGCCGCGTCGATGCGGGCCGAAAACGAGCGGGAAAAGGGAGCGGCGCGCCGGCGGGCACGCCCGGGTCAGCGCGCCTGCAGGCGCACGCTGCCGTCGGGCCGGGCCACCGCCACCAGCGGCAGGATGGCCGGCAGCGCGTCGAGCAGGCCGGCCGAGTCGTTGGTGCGAAAGCGCCCCGAGAGCCGCATCGCGTCGATGCGGGCGTCGGCGCCGACGATGGGCGCGCTGCGGTAGCTGTTGACCGCGGCCAGCGCGTCGCCCAGCGGCGTGTTGTCGAACACCAGCCAGCCGTCGCGCCAGGCCGAGAGGGCGGCGGTGTCGGCCTGGCGCACCGGGTCGGCGTGGCCGTCGCGCACCTCGAGCATGTCGCCGGCGCGCAGGTCGACCACTTCGCCGCTGCGTTCGGTGCCGGCATGGCGCAGCACCTGCACGCGCACATGGCCGTGCTCGACGCCCACGGTGATCGGGCCGCCGCGGTCGCGCACGGTGAAGGCGGTGCCGACCACTTCGATGATGGCCTCGCGCGTGCGCACCACGAAGGGCCGCTCGGCGTCGGGCGCCACGTCGAAGCGGACTTCGCCGCGTGCCATGTCGATCATCCGGCGGCGGCGGTAGAGCGTGACGTCGACGGCGCTCTGGGGCGCCAGGTCGAGGCGGCTGCCGGCCGAGGCATCGGCGGCATCGGCCAGCGTGACCTTGAGCATCCGCGCGTTCGGTGTGCGGTACGTCGCCTGGAACACGGGCTGCTGCCAGTACCACTGCACGCCGCGCCCGGCGACCACGCCGGCGCCGAGCAGCCCGGCGACCGACAGCAGCAGCTTGCGGCGCGAGGGGTTGCGCGGGGCCGGTGCGGGCACGGGCTCGTCGAAGTGCGCGCGCAGGTCGTCGGCCATGCCGCCCAGCGCGTTCCAGCGCTCGCGTGCCTCGCGCACGGCGGCGGCGTGTTCGGGCGAGCGGGTGCGCCACTGGTCGAGCGCGAGCCGGGCGCTGTTGGCGGCCGGGCTCGGCGGCGCGATCTCGTCCTCGACGATGAGCGCGAGCGCGCGTTCGATCAGCCGTTCACGCGGAACGACCGCTGTGGCCGCACGGCTCATGAAAAGTCTTCGGCCAGTGCGGTGTCGAAACCCGCGTGGCTGTTCACCGCCTGCGGCTCGATCAGTTCCTGGCGCAGCTCGGCGAACACGCGCGAGCAGTCGATGGTGGCGCGCAGCAGGTGCTTGGCGACTGCCATCTCGGTGATGCCCAGGCGCTGCGCGATCTCGGCGCGCGAGTGGCCGTAGGCGCGGAACAGCAGGAACACCTCGCGCCGGCGCGGCGGCAGCTGTTCCATGGTTTCCACCACGCGGCGCAGCACGCGGTGCTGGGCCACGACATATTCGGACGAGGGGGCCGTGAGGTGCGTGCCCACGACGGCATGCGAGACGGCCCACTCCTGCGCCACCTTGCGGTGGCGGGCTTCGTCGATGCACAGGTTGCGCGCCACGCGGAACAGCAGGGCGCGCGGCGACTCGATGGCGGCGCCGTCACGCAGGCCGAGCGTGTGCGTGTACACGCGCTCGAAGCTGGACTGCGCGATGTCGGCCGCATGGTGCGGGTCGCGCAGGTCGCGCGTGAGCTGCCGGCGCAAGTCCGCGTAGTGAGACACAAGTTCCTGGACGAGGTCGCGCATCCGGTCGCCTTCTCGCAAGCATCGACAAAGGACCCCTGGGCCGATGGCTGGTGCGCGCCGGTGAAGAGGAGGCGAGGGCGCTGGCTTCGGTGACCCCGGGGATGGGGTGAATAAGAACTATTCTTATTGAGTGTAGCACCGAAGCCTGGCGTTTCCGTGGCTAGACCACGGGCGCGGCGTGGGCGGGGCGCTCCGCGGCGGGGGCCTGCGGGGCCTGCGCCGTGTGCCGCGGCGTGGCGTTCAGCAGCGCCTGCCCGATCTCGTCGGAGCGGATGGCGGTGACCGACAGCAGCGTATCGCTCAGGCCGTGGCTGGTCTCGCAGGCGCCCTGCAGGAAGATGCCCGGGCGCAGCGCCGGCGTGCTCTGCACGCGGTAGTCGCGGTCGACCGAGAAATCGCCCAGGTAGGGCGCCAGCGGTGCCAGCAGCGTGCGGTGCGCGTCGCGGGCGTAGCCGGTGGCGAGCACCACGGCGTCGTAGGCCTTGTCGTGGCGCGCGCCGGTGTTCAGGTCGTGCAGCGACAGGTGGATGCCGTCCTGCGCGGCGCGCACGGCCGACACCTCGTGCCGCCGCAGGAAGCTGTGGCGCGCCGAGCCGGCCACGCGCTGGCGGTAGAACACGTTGAAGATCTGCTGGATCAGCTCCAGGTCGGGCGCGGCGTAGTTGGTGTGCCAGAACTCCTCGAGCAGCTTGGCGCGCTCGTTCACCGAGCGGTTGAACACGAAGTCGGTGAAGTCGGTGTTGAAGATCTCGTTCACGAACGGGCTGTCGTCCGAGGGCTTGATGGAGCGCGCCCGCATGATCAGGTCGACCTGCGGCTTGGCCGGGTGCGACTGCAGGTCCATGAAGATCTCGGCCGCGCTCTGGCCCGCGCCCACGATGGCGATGCGGTCGGCGCCGGGGTGGCGGGCAATGGCCTCCAGGTAGGTGCTCGAATGGAACACGCGGCCGTCGTCGCGCAGGGGCTGGAAGCGCGCCGGGATGT
Organism: Variovorax sp. GW460-12-1-14-LB1; assembly: GCF_059423605.1. Classification (NCBI taxonomy): domain Bacteria; kingdom Pseudomonadati; phylum Pseudomonadota; class Betaproteobacteria; order Burkholderiales; family Comamonadaceae; genus Variovorax; species Variovorax sp. GW460-12-1-14-LB1. The sequence continues at coordinate 53,526 of NZ_JBWKYF010000022.1, read as the reverse complement.
TGGCCACGCCGCCCACGCTCACCACCAGGTTGCGCGCCAGGCGCTCGCGCACCGCGCCGTTGGCATCGCGCGAGCGCACGCGCAGCAGCGAGACCTCGTTGCCCTTCATCTCGGGCACCACCTCGAACACGGCCTCGCCGTAGGCGCAGCGGTCTTCGAACTGCGCCGCGGCCCAGCCGAGGTAGTCGTTGAACTCGTGGCGGCTCGGGAAGAAGGTCTTGAGGTTGATGAAGTCCTGCAGGCGCTGCTTTTCGTGCAGGTAGTTCAGGAAGGTGAAGCGGCTGGACGGATTGCGCAGCGTGGCCAGGTCCTTCAGGAACGAGATCTGCATGTGCGCGTTGTCCAGCAGCATGTTGCGGTGCCAGACGAAGCCCGGCTGCTTCTCGATGAACAGCGCATCGACGAAGTGGCCCTTCTGGCGCTTCTCGTCGAGCGCGATGGCCAGCGCGATGTTGGACGGGCCGAAGCCGACGCCGATCAGGTCATGGATTTGCATGGATGTCCTCCAGGGATGGCTCGTGTCGACGAGCCGGGGCCGGCGAAGCGGCGGTGGGGTCGGCGCGCGGAATCCACAGCGCCTCGCCGAAGAAACGCTCGCGCCACAGCACGCCCAGCAGGGCGCGCTTGTGCGGAAAGTCGAACTCCTTCACATGGGCGTAGCCGCAGCGGCCCAGGCTCCGGATCATTTTTTCGTTGTCGGCGCGCGGCTCGATCACCAGGCGCTGCGTGCGCGGGTCGTCCAGGAACAGGTAGTGCGACACCGACGGCATCCAGGCCGTGAGAAAGGGCTTGCCGCGAAAGCGCGCCTCGCCCACCAGCGCATGCCAGCCGCGGTCGTGGTCGGCCGCGTCGTAGAAGGGCGCGATGCGGTCTTCCTTCGCCCAGTAGGCCTCGAAGTAGCCAAAAGGCTCGCCGTCGAAGCGGCCGACGAGGCCGGTCACGCGCGGGTCGGCCGCGATGCCTTCCAGGTACTGGCGGTGGCGCGCGAGGTCGCCTTCCTCTTCCCAGAAATGCGCGACCACGGGGTCGTTCATCCAACGGTGGAAGGCGGGCAGGTCGCGTTCGATGTCGACCGTGTCGAGCGTGAGCGTCTTACCCAGCCACGGGATGTGGCGGCGGTACACCGTGCCCTGCGGCTTGGCGGGGCGCAGCGGATGGCGCTTGCCCTGCGTGACGACGAAGCGCTGCGCGAAGGGCTCGCGCGGCTGCGGCAGCCAGGCGCGCGGCCATTGCCAGAAGGCCTCGCGCGCGACCGTGGGCAGCGCGCCCTCGGCCGGCGTGACGATGCCCGCGTCCACCAGCCGCGTGCCGGTCGGCAGCGGCGATTGCAGCGCAAGCTGCCGCGCGGCCGGGTGGCGCTGGAAGGCCGCCTCGATCGCCGCCAGCAGGTGCGCTTCGTCAGGCTCTCCGGCGCAGGCGCCCAGCCATTCGAGGCGCGGCGTGCCGGGCTGCGCGCGCAGTGCCCAGGTGCTGCCATGGCGGTCGCCGTCGTGCGGCGTCACCTTGAGCGCGGTGCCTTCCAGCCGGACGTCCAGCACCCGGCCTTCGGGATGCGCGTGAAAGCGCCATGCAGTGTCGTGGGCGGTCAAGCAAAACCTCCGGGGTGTGGTCGATGTATGTGGGATGCAGAAGGAAGACGCGGGCTGCGGCCGGATGTTTAGTCGGCGGTGCTTGCGCAGCGCTCCCGCTCGAACTCGGGCGAGAGCGGACACGCGCCGCAGTAGCCCAGCCGCGGCACGAGGTAGTAGAGGCAGCACTGGCGGTGCAGCGTGACCGGCGGGGCGCTGCGGTCGGCCACGCGCACACCGCGGCGCGCGGGCATGAACATCGGGTTGTCGCGCGCCTCGCCGCACGGTTGCGGCCAGGTCGGGCGGTGCAGCAGGTGCTCGAGGTCGGCGGCCACGGCGGGCGCCTGGCCGCTCATGCGCAGGCCTTCTTCCAGCACCGGCTCGAGGTAGCGCACGGCGTTGCCCCAGAGGATCTTGGGCGCCAGCCGCGTGAGTTGCGTCAGCCGCGCGAACAGGGGCGCGAGGTGCGTCCACAGCAGCACGTCGTAGCGCGCGGCCGTATCGGTGCCGGGGCGCGGCGTGCCGAGCTCGACGATGTGGAAGCACTCCGGGTCGCCGTCTGCGTCGTCGAGGCTGACCCAGACCTGCTCGGGCCTGACCGGAAAGCCGTGCTGCAGCAAGCTCGCCGCAGCGGCCACGGGCGGCAGCAGCGCGTGAAGGTAGTTCATGCTCCAGGCGGAAGCGACCGCGCGCAGGTCGCGCTCCGGCATATTCAGCGTGCGCGCCTTCAGGCGCAGCAGCGCCAGCAGGCGCGGCGGGTCGGCCAGCAGGTCGGCCACGCGCACGGCGTCGGGCGGCGGGTGCGGGGCGCAGGCCAGCGTTTCGCCGTAGGGCGCCCACTCGCCCTGGAAGATCGGCGCGAGCAGCGGGATCACGGGGCGGGGCCGACGGTGGCGTGAAGAAGAAGGCGCACAGGCATGCAGCAGAAGACGCGCCGGCGGGCCGGAAATTTAGTCCGCGCAGTCCCCGCGCCTAAACAGCGTGCCCCACGGAGCGTCTACTCACTCATCGACAGCAGTGCAGGCGTGCGAATCCCCATGAGCTTCCCGAGACACCGTCCCTCCGATCCGGCCTTCAGCATGGCCTGGCGGCTTTTTCGCGAGCTGCACGACGCACCGTCGCCCGAGCGCGCCGAGCAGCTCGTGGCCTGGCTCGGCCAGGACCCGGGCCACGTGCGCGCGCTCGACGAGGCCCTGACGCTGTGGGCGCTGGCGGGCGCCTCGGTGGTGGAGGCCGCGCGCGAGGCGAGCGCGCAGCCGCTGCTGCAATAGGCGGCGCCCGTCGGTCTCGGTTTCCTAAACAAGCGGTCGCATCGAACGTCATTGCAAGGAGCCCGTCTCCCTTTGCAACGAACCGTCCGCCGCATGAACCTCACACCCGCCAGCGCCCCCGCGTCCGAACTCGTCCGGCTGTTGCGGCCCTACTTCCCGTGGATCGCGCTGTCGACCGTGACCGGCATCGGCGCGGGCATCGCGACCGTCGCGCTGCTGGCGACCATCAACCAGGTGCTGCATCGCCCCGGCGGCCTGGCCGGCGGGCTGCTGCTGACCTTCATCGGCCTGTGCGTGGTGGCGCTGGTCGGGCGCGCCACCTCCGACATGTCGAACAACGTGGTCGGCCAGCGGCTCGTGGCGCAAGTGCGCAAGAGCCTGGCGCTGAAGATCCTCGCGGCGCCGATCGATGCGCTCGAGCGTTACCGCATGCACCGCCTGATGCCCGTGCTCACGCAGGACGTCGACATGATCAGCGACGTGGCCTTCATGCTGGCCTCGACCATGATCGCGCTGGCCGTTTCCCTTGGTTGCCTGGGTTACCTGGCGTGGCTTTCGCCGCCGCTGTTCGGCCTGCTGCTGGGGGCGCTGCTCGTGGGCATCACCGTGCAGAGCCTGGCGCATGCGCGCGGCATCTCGGGCTTCTTCAAGGCGCGCGAGCAGGAAGAGGCGCTGCACAAGGCCTACCGCGGCATCAGCGAAGGCGCGAAGGAGCTGCGCATGCACCGCGCGCGCCGCGCCAAGGTGTACGAGCAGCAGGTGGCGCACACGGTGGAGCGCATCCACGACATCAATCGGCGTGCCATCAACATCTTTGTGCTGGCCTCGTCCTTCGGCTCGGCGCTGTTCTTCTTGCTGATTGCGCTGATCCTCGGCTGGGCCGCGTTCCGCGACACCGCGCCGGTCGTGCTCAGCGGCTTCGTGCTGGTGTTGTTGTTTTTGAAGGGGCCGCTCGACCAGGTGGTGGCGGCGCTGCCGCACCTGGGGCGCGCGAAGGTGGCCTTCGAGCGCATCGGTGACCTGTCGGCCCGCTTCGCCACGCCCGAGCCGCACCTGGACCTGCACGCACCGCCCGCCACGCCGGTGCTGCACGACGCCATCGAGCTGCGCGGCGCGCGCTATGCGTTCCCGGCGGTGGAGGGCGCGGAGCCCTTCGTGCTCGGCCCGGTGGATCTGCGCATCGGCCGCCGCGAGATCGTCTTCATCGTCGGCGACAACGGCTCGGGCAAGACCACGCTCATCAAGCTGCTGCTGGGCCTCTACGCGCCGGTGGCGGGCGAGCTGCTGCTCGACGGCAAGGCCGTGACGCCCGAGACGCGCGACGACTACCGCCAGCTCTTCACCACCGTGTTCTCCGACTTCTACCTGTTCGAAGACCTCGTGGCCGGCGAAGAGGGCGGCCACCAGGCGCTGCCCGAGACCGCCTTGCCCTACCTGCGACGGCTGGAGATCGCGCACAAGGTGTCGGTGAAGAACGGCGCCTTCAGCACCACCGACCTGTCGACCGGCCAGCGCAAGCGGCTGGCGCTGGTGCATGCGTACCTCGAAGGCCGGCCGGTGCTGGTGTTCGACGAATGGGCGGCCGACCAGGACCCGGCCTTTCGCCATCTGTTCTACACCGAGCTGCTGCCCGAGTTGCGCGCCAAGGGACACTCGCTGGTCGTCATCTCGCACGACGACCGCTACTTTCATGTGGCCGACCGCATCGTCCACATGAAGGCCGGGCGCATCGCGCAGGCCACCGAGGCGCCGGCGCCGAGCCTCGCGGCTTGACCCGTTCGCGAAGCGGGTGCTAGTGTGGGGTTCGCTTCGAACGAACCTCCACAACAGAAAGAACAGGCTTCCTCATGCACCTTCGCTCCACCCCGCGTTCATGGACGCGCGCCGCCTGCCAGGGCGCCGTGCTGGCCAGTGCCTTGCTCGCCGTCAACGCCATGGCCCAGAAGCCGCACCAGGGCGTGCTCGACGCCGCCACGCAGCAAAAGGACGAGACGCTGCAGCTGCTGGAGCGCATGGTCAACATCGACTCCGGCTCGACCAACACCGAAGGGTTGGCCAAGGTGCGCGAGATGGTCGCGGACGAGCTGCGCAAGCTCGACGCGCGCATCGAGAGCTTTCCCGCCGAGCCGCACCCGGGCACCAACCTGGTCGCGACGCTGACCGGCCAGGGCAAGAAGAAGATCCTCATCCTGGCCCACATCGACACCGTGTTCAAGGACGGCACGGCCGCGGCCAAGCCCTTCTACATCAAGGACGGCCGCGCCTACGGCCCCGGCGTGATGGACAACAAGGGCGGCGTCGTGGCCGGCCTGCAGGCGCTGAAGATCCTGCAGAAGATCGGTTTCAAGGACTACGGCCAGATCACCTTCCTGATCGACACCAACGAAGAGACGGGCTCGGTCGGCACCAGCGCGCTCATCGAGCGCGTGGCCAAGCAGCACGACGTGGCGCTGAACCTCGAGCCGGGTCGCCCGGCCGACGGCCTCGTGGTCGAGCGCAAGGGCTCGGCCACGGCGCTCATCGAGGTGAAGGGGCTCGCGTCGCACGCGGGCGTCGCGCCCGAGGCGGGCCGCAACGCGGCCATGGAAGTCGCGCACCAGGTGCTGCAACTGTCGAAGGTGGCCGATGCGGCCAAGAAGACCACGGTCAATTTCACGGTGCTCACGGCCAACGGACCGACCAACGTGATTCCCGCGTCGGCCAGCGCCAAGGGCGACGTGCGCGCCGCCACGCCCGAGGAGCTCGACCGCGTCGAGAAGGACCTCACGCGCATCGCGCAGAACAAGCTCATCCCCGAGACCGAGGTGCGCGTGCGCCTCGTGCGCGGCCTGCCGCCGATGCCGCGCTCGCCCGCGTCGGACAAGCTGGTGCGCATGGCCGAGGGCATCTACGGCGAGATCGGCAAGAAGCTCACCATCGAGAGCAGCGGCGGCGCCGCGGACGCGAGCCTCGTGGCCGGTGTCGGCGTGCCGGTGCTCGACGGCTTCGGCATCGTGGGCGGCGGCATCCACACGCCGGAGGAATACGCCGAGGTCGAGAGCGTGGTGCCGCGGCTTTACTTGCTGTCGCGGATGCTCATGGACTTGAGCGCGAACTGATTTCGGTTCCTGGGGACGCTGGCGTGGAGTGCCAGTGTCAGGTTTTCTCGAGCTCCAACTTCAGATCGCTCGCCTTGAAGGTTTGCGGTGAGTAGCGCTTGCCGGAGAGCCGCGACAGTGCATCGACGAGCACCTGTATTTGCGATTCATCGAAGTCCGCCTTGTCGCGCTGCTGGGGGTCGCGCAATTGAGTCGAGGATGTTTCGATCTTGGTTGCAACCGCAGCGAGCGCATTGACGGTTACCGCATCCAGGGCCTTCTTGTCACTCTTGGTGCCGTCGGGCCATTTCACGCTCTGTGCGAAATCGATCAACTTCTTCGCGTCTCGATAGCGCTGGTTCTTGTTGACGCTGGCTTTCAGCGCATCGATGACCGCGACGCGCTCGGCGGTGGAAGCCTGGGCCTCGGAAGAGAGTTTGGCGGTAAATGCAGCGAAGGTGTTGGCGGGGTCGAGCGTGGCCTCCTCCTTGGCGCGATTGATCTGCACCGTGAGGTAGGTGCGATTCTTCAGCACTGAATTGCATGTCGCGTCTTCGTAGATTCGCCCATTTTTCTGGTTGAACCACCAGCGTGTCCAGGGATGCGTAGAACTGCTCCCAGAGCCACCCGAGTCCGCGAATGGCATGCGCACGAACGCGTAGTTGCCGTATTCCAGCCGACCGGAATGCAGTGAATTGATCTGCTCCGCGCCCGGGAGCAACGAGGCGTGGTACTTGAACTCGATGTCGCTCTTGTTGGCTTTGAGCAAGCCGCCGCCGATCGTGTCGAGCACCTTCAGCACTGGCGATGCCGGCGGATAGGCCACGGCGCCCAGGCTGGCCGCTGCGGTGAGCAGGCCCGAGATCTCCGTGTTCTCCTTGATGTCGAGCTCCATGATGTAGAACTCCAGGAGCAGGGGCTTGCCGTGGTATTCGATGGGCCCGTAGATGGGTAACTGGCTGAAATTCAGGTACTGCCCAGGCGCGACGCCTTCCGAGTAGTAGATGAGGCGGCCACGATCCCTTCCGGCAACACTGAAATCGAAATCGGTCTGGGCGTCTTGCTCTGCGATGCGCGCAACGATGGCGATCTCGCCGCGCTTCTTGAAGCCGAGCAGACTGGCACCGCGCTCGACGAACTCGTTGATGAAGACCTGGCTCAGATGAACCGTGATCACGTCGCCCTTCTGTATGGCGGGGTGCTGGTTCTGTGTGACCGCACTACATCCCTCGCCAGTGGCCCGAATGTCATAGGCCTGAGCATCCGTGTCTGCGGAGAAATCGTTGCCGCACACCGATTGGTATTTCCTGACGAACGGGACGCAGGAATTGGCGGTGCTCCAGTGCGCCTTCGCGTAGTCGTTGACGCCTTGGTCGTCGGCGGCGTTCGCAAAAGTGCAGGCCTGCACCAGCACGACGGCTGCCGTGCGCAGGATGCTTGCATTCTTCATGGCTTCCTCCTTGTGGTTCCACGTGGATGTCGAATCCGGCTTCGTGCGTGGAGGAGGGGGCGGCGTGCGCCGTATCGCCGCAAGTGTGCGATCGCGTAATTCTTGTCAGCCCCCGCAACAACGCAGAGGGACTGTTCCAGTCGCCGGGAGGGTCAGGAATCCCACAAACGAGGGAGTCGCTCGAGCAACGGGCTCGGTACGGCCGCCGCCGATGCAGACGACGGCCCCGGCGGAGGGCCGATCGAGAGGGCCTCAGCCCCGCTTCGGAATGCCCAGGCCCTTCACCACGGCGGGCCGCGCCACGAAGGCCTCGAGCACGCGCGCGACGTTCTTGAACTCGCTGAAGCCCACGAGTTCGCCGGCCTCGTAGAAGCCGATCAGGTTGCGCACCCACGGGAAGGTGGCGATGTCGGCGATGGTGTACGTGTCTCCCATGATCCAGGTGCGGTCGGCAAGGTGCTTGTCGAGCACGCCGAGCAGGCGCTTCGATTCGGCCACGTAGCGGTCGCGCGGGCGCTTGTCTTCGTAGTCCTTGCCGGCGAACTTGTTGAAGAAGCCGAGCTGGCCGAACATCGGGCCGATGCCGCCCATCTGGAACATCACCCACTGGATGGTCTCGTAGCGGGCCGCCGCATCCTTGGGGATGAACTGGCCGGTCTTCTCGGCGAGGTACAGCAGGATCGCGCCCGATTCGAACAGCGCCAGCGGCTGGCCGCCCGGGCCGTTCGGGTCGAGGATGGCGGGGATCTTGTTGTTCGGGTTGAGCGACAGGAACTCCGGCGACATCTGGTCCTGGGTCTCGAAGCTCACGAGGTGCGGCTCGTAGGGCAGGCCGATTTCCTCCAGCAGGATCGACACCTTCACGCCGTTGGGCGTGGGCAGCGAGTACAGCTGCAGGCGCTCGGGGTGCTGCGCGGGCCATTTCTTCGTGATGGGGAAGTGCGAGAGATCGGTCATGGGGAAAGTCCTTGGAATAGGGGCGACAACGGCGAGCGCCGGATTCTGCACGGCTCAGGCTGGCGGTGTGCGCGCATGGCCTTGCAGGCGCGGCAGCACCTCGCGGCCGAGTTCGTCGACCACGTCCTGCGCGGGCCGCTGGCTGCTGCGCGCGAGGTTCAGCAGCACGTGCGCGACGCCGGCGTCTTCCATGCGGTCGAGGTAGTCGACGAGCGCATGGCGTCCGGCGCGCAGGCCGAGCTCGATGGGTTCGGCGGGCGCGTCGGCATCGTCCAGCAGGTCGAGCTGCAACGATTGAATGAAGGGCTTGGCCTCGCCGCCCGCGCGTTCGCGCAGCGCGGTCTGCCACAGGCCGATGCGGCCCTGCTGGCGTGCCTCGTCGCGGTGGTAGGTGGCCCAGCCGTCGGCGTGGGCGGCGGTCCATTGCAGCGACTGGCGCGCCGAGCCCACCACCAGCATGCCGATGCGCGCGGCGGGCGGTGCCATGAGGTCGTGGCCGCCGGTGGCGTCGTGCAGCGCGGCGCGCTCCTGTGCATCGGGCGAGAGCGCCGAGCGCACGAGGTTCCAGCGTTCGCGGAAGACGTCGCCGCGCAGCGCGATGTCCTGCTGGAAGATGGCGAACTCGGCCTCGCGGTCGCCCGAGCCCATCCCGAGGATGAAGCGGTCGTTCGACAGGCGGTTGAGCGAGAGCGCGGCCTTGGCCACGTGCAGCGGATGGCGCAGCGGCAGCACCGCGGCGGCGGTGCCGAGCGCGATGCGCTGCGTGGCGGCGGCCAGCGCGGTGAGCCAGACGAAGGGCTCGTCGAGCACCGCGGTTTCTTCGCCCTGCGGCAGCATCACGGGCACGTCGCGCGTCCACAGCGCGGCAAAGCCGAGCGTGTCGGCCAGCCGGGCCAGTTGCAGTTCGGAAGTGGGGTCGGCCATCGCGCCGGGCGGGCGCGCCAGCGGCGTCATCAGGCCCAGGGTGAGGCGCCCGGCAAGCAGCGTCTGCCGGTAGGCGGTGTTGAAGGGCGCCATGGCGGCGTCAGGCGCGCCGTTTGCGAGGGGCGGGCGCGGCCTTGGCCGGCGCGGCAAACAACCGCTCGATCGACTGCCGCACATCGGCCTGCATGTCGGCGATGGCCTTGGTGTCGCCCGAGAGGTGCTTGAGCAGCGCCTGCAGGAACAGCCCGTCGAAGAGGGCGTAGCAGGCCGAGGGCGGCAGGCCCGGCGTCTGGCCGGAGAGTTCGGCGAAGCGGCTCATGATGCGCCAGATCATGTCTTCGAGGCTCTTGTCGATCTGCACCACGTCGTCGTGGAAGGCCGCTTCGAACAGCGCCTGCGAACGCAGGTCGTACCAGAGCCGGTGCACGTGGCCTTCGCCCAGCAGCGTGTCGCCCAGGCTCTGCAGGAAGCCTTCCATGAGCTCGTCATACGTGGTGGCGGTGTCGACGGCGTGGTCGTAGCGCGTGACGCAGCGCGCCTTGTACTGCTTGACGCTGCAGACGATGAGGTCGACCTTGTCGCTGAAGTAGTAGTGCAGCACGCCATGCGAGAACTCGGAGTTCTGCGCAATTTCGCGCAGGCTGGTGCGCGCGTAGCCGAGCGTGGCCAGCGTGGTGAGGGCGGCTTCGCCGAGCTCGGCGCGACGCTGCTCGAACTTGTCGGCCGGCGCCTTCTGCACCCGCCCGGCGTGCTTCTTTACCCGTGAATGAGTGGTCATTTCTAGCCAGGCCGCAGAGTGCCGGCCGCTGTGTTTCCTGGTGATTGCAAACCATAGCACGCGGCGTGGGAAATCCCTCGTACGTGCATTCCAGAGGCATTTTACGAAATTTGGGCAGTCGTCAAAAAAATTCTTGACACTCGTCAAGTCGATTCCTAGCATGGCCGCTCCATCTCATACACATATCCACAGGAGACAAGTGATGGCCAAGTTCGACTTGACGGGGCGCAAGGCCCTGGTGACAGGGGGTGCGCGCGGCATTGGCGCGGGCATCGCCCAGGCGTTGGCGCAGGCGGGTGCGTCGGTGATGATCGGCGACGTGCTCGCCGACCTGGGCCGCGAGACCGCGCAGCGGCTCTCCGCCGAAGGGGCGAAGGTGGGCTTCGTCCCGCTCGACGTCACGAAGGACGGCGACTGGGCCTCTGCCACCGAAGCCACGGTGAAGGCACTCGGCGGCTTCGACATCCTGGTCAACAACGCCGGCATCGAGATCACCTCGCTGGTGGTCGATGTCGACGGCGACGACCTGCGCCGCATGCTCGACGTGAACGTGGCCGGCACGCTGCTGGGCATGAAGCACGCCTTTCGCGCCATGCGCCCCGGCGGCAGCGCGGGCGGCGGCGGGGCGGTGGTCAACATCGCCTCGGTCGCGGCCACCATCGCCTTTCCCGCCATCGCTGGCTACTCGGCGACCAAGTCGGCGGTCGACCGCGCCACGCGCGTGGCGGCCATGGAGTCCGGCAAGCTGGGCTACGGCGTGCGCGTCAACTGCATCTACCCCGGCCTCGTGCCCACCGACATGGGCATGAAGCTCGCCAACGACATCGTGACCGCGGGGCTCGCGCCCAGCGTCGAGGCCGCCGTGGGCGACGTCATCGGCCAGACGCCGCTGGGCCGCCTCGGCGAGATCGGCGACATGGCCGACGTGGTGGTCTTCCTCTGCTCCGACGCCGCCCGGTTCATCACCGGCGCGGGCCTCGCGGTGGACGGCGGCATGGGCATGTGAGCGATCAACCAGGAGAGAAACAATGAGCAGCAAGAAGAAACCCGTCATCGTCTACGGCGCCTCCGGCTACACCGGGCGCCTGGTCTGCGAGTACCTGCGCGAGTACCACATCCCCTTCATCGCGGCAGGCCGCAGCGCGGAGAAGCTCGAAGCGGCGATGAAGTCGAACGTGCCCGGCATCGAGACCGCCGACTACGAAGTGGTCGAGGTCGCGCACACGGTTGAAGCGCTCACCGAGCTCTTCAGCGGCGCCTCGGTGGTGCTCAACACGGTGGGGCCGTTCGCCAAGTTCGGTCCCGAGGTGGTTGATGCCTGCCTGGCCGCCGGCTGCCACTACACCGACACCACCGGCGAACAAGACTGGCTCATCACGCTCGACCAGAAGTACGGTGCCAAGTTCGCGGCGGCCGGCCTGCTGCTGTCGCCCGGCCTGGCGCAGATGTACACCACCGGCGAAATCGCGGCGCAGCTGTGCCTGGAAACGCCCGGCCTGGACACGCTCGACATCGCGGTGTTCTGGGGCGGCAGCCCGACCATCGCGTCGACGCAGACCATCCTGGTGAACGCAGCCACGTCGAAGGCCTTCTACCTGGAGCAGAACCAGTACGTCGAGTGGCAACCCGATGCGGGCCTGTACCACCTGTCGATTCCCGGCCAGCATGAAGCCGCGCTGGCCTTGCCCTGGGGCGGCACCTCGCACCCGGTGTGGTTCAAGCGCGATCCGCGCGTGGCCAACGTAAAGGTGCTCGGCGGTGTCTTCAACAAGCCGCTGATGCTGGGCGTGCCGCAGATCGTGGCCGCCGCGCTCAAGGCCACCGAAGGCATGAACGACGAAGACCGCTATGCGGCGCTGGCCCAGACGGCCGCGGGCGTGATGAACACCATGCCGCCGCGCGAGAACCCGCGCATCAACAAGTCCGTCGATTCGGTGCATGCCTCCGGTCCGCTGGGCCGCGCGCACTGCGTGATCTTCGGCAACTGCAACTACAAGCAGACCGGGCTGCTGCAGGCCTATGCCGCAGCCTCGCTGCTGCAGCAGGCGCCGCGTCGCGCCGGCTTCGCCTCGGGCTGCCAGGCCTTCGGGCACCGCGAGCTGCTGGGGGCGCTGCGCAGCTTCGGGCTGGTGCAGGAACCCGTGCTCACGCGGATGGGCTGACGCGCATGCGCCTCGTCGACTACCTCGACAAAGGCGCCCAGCAGGGCGCCAATTCGCCGTGCCTCACCATGGGCGACGCCGACCTGAGCTACGGCCAGGTGCAACGCATCAGCTGGCGCGTGGCGCGCGGCCTGCAGCGCGCGGGCATCCAGCCCGGGGACAAGGTGGCGGTGCTCTCGAGCAACGACGCCCTGGCCTTCGCCACGGTGTTCGGCATCTCGCGCACCGGCGGCGTGTGGTGCCCGATCAACCCGCGCAACGAGGCCAGCGAGAACGCCTTCGTGCTCGACGCCTTCGACTGCGCCTGCCTCGTGTTCCACAGCAACTACGCGCCCATGGTCGAGCAGATGCGCGCGCAGCTGCCGAAACTGAAGGCGCTGGTGTGCCTCGACCAGCGGCAGGCCTTCGCGCCCGCCATGGACGAGTGGCTCGACGGGCTGGACGATGCGCCGATCGACATCGCACCGCCCGACGACGTGGCCATGATCGCCGGCACCGGCGGCACCACCGGCCAGCCCAAGGGCGTGATGCTCTCGGGCGGCAACCTGGAGGCCATGTCGGCGCTGACCCTCATGGGCTACCCGTTCGAGGGCCGGCCCGTGTACCTGGCGCTCGCGCCGCTCACGCACGCGGCCGGCGTGCTGTGCCTGCCCGTGATGGCGCTGGGCGGGCGCGTGGTCATCATGCCCAAGCCCGACCTGAGCGAGTTCCTCGCGCTCATCGAGCGCCGGCGCGTCACCCACACCTTCCTGCCGCCGACGCTGATCTACATGTTGCTGCAGCACCCCGAACTGGCGCAGACGAAGCGCGACTCGCTGCAGTGCTTCTGGTACGGTGCCGCGCCCATGTCGGCCGCGCGGCTCGAAGAAGCGCTCGACAAGATCGGCCCCGTCATGGCCCAGCTCTTCGGCCAGACCGAGGCGCCGATGATGGTCTCGATGATGCCGCCGCGCGACCACTTCAATGCCGACGGCTCGGTGGCGCGCCAGCGCCTGGCTTCGGCGGGGCGGCCCGGGCCGCTGGTGCAGGTCGGCATCATGAACGGCGAAGGTGCGCTATTACCCACAGGCGAGAGCGGCGAGATCGTGGTGCGCGGCTCGCTCGTGATGCGCGGCTACTACAAGGACCCGAAGGCCACGCAGGAGGCCTCGCGCCACGGCTGGCACCACACGGGCGACATCGGCTACCTCGACGGCGACGGCTTCCTGTACATCGTCGACCGCGCCAAGGACATGATCATCTCGGGCGGCTTCAACGTCTACTCCGCCGAGGTGGAGCAGGTGCTGATGCAGCACCCCGACGTGCAGGACAGCGCCGTCGTCGGCCTGCCCGACGAGAAGTGGGGCGAGCGCGTGGTGGCCGTGCTGCAGCTGCACGCGGGCCGCAGCGTGGACGCCGAGGCGATCAAGGCTTTCGTCAAGTCGCGCATCGGCAGCGTGAAGGCGCCCAAGCAGGTCGAGGTGTGGGCCGACCTGCCGCGCTCCAAGGTCGGCAAGGTGCTCAAGAAGGAAGTGCGGGCGTCGCTGCTGCAGAAACTGTCGTCATCCTGATTCAGTCGCGCTGGTAGTGCCCCTGGTGCGCCTGGCGCAGCTCGAACTTCTGGATCTTGCCCGTCGAGGTCATCGGCAGCGCGGGCAGGAAGACGATGTCCTTGGGCACCTCGAAGCCGCCGAGATGTTCCTTGCAGTGCGCCGTGAGCGTGGCCTCCGAGAACTCTGCCGGCGCATCGGGCCGGCGCGTGACGAAGGCCGTGATGGCCTCGCCCCAGCGCTCGTGCGGCAGGCCGACCACCGCTGCGTTGAGCACGCCCGGGTGGCGCAGCAGCACTTCCTCGACCTTGAGCGAGGGCACGTTCTCGCCACCCGACTTGACCATGTCCTTGAGCCGGTCGAGAAAGATCAGCTGCCCGTCGTCGTCCAGCTTGCCCAGGTCGCCCGAGTGGTGCCAGCCGAAGCGCTGCGCATGCGCCGTGGCCTGCGGGTCCTTGTAGTAGCCGAGCATCACGTTCGGTCCGCGAAAGACGATCTCGCCGACCTGGTTCGGCGCCAGCAGCTCGCCCTCGTCGTCCATCACCGCGACCTCGTTCACCAGCGTGCCCACGCCCCAGTACGAGCCGAAGCGCTCGCGCTGCTGGTGCGTCTCGAAGATGGTGGCGCCGGGGTACATCTCGGTCTGCCCCGAGGCCAGCGCGAAGTTCGGGCACAGCGCATCGAGCAGGCGCAGCAGCAGCGTGCGCGACATCGGCGCCATCGCATACACGCACAGCCGCAGGCTCGACAGGTCGCGCGATTCGCGCTGCGGGTGGGCCAGCAGCGCGCCGTACATCATGGGCAGCCCGACCGTCACCGTGATCCTGTGGCGCTCGATGGCGGCGAGCATCGCGCCGGGGTCGAAGCCGCGCAGGATGACGTTCGTGCCGCCCACCGCGAGCGCCGACATCAGCACCGTGTGCTGCCCGCAGTGAAACAGCGGCAGCACGTTGCTCCACACGTCGTGGTGCGCGGGGCCGCCGCCCCATTCGAGCATGTTGCTCTGGAGCACCGAGTGCACCGAGGCGTGCGAATGCATCACGCCCTTCTGCCGGCCGGTGGTGCCGCTGGTGTACATGATGAGCGCGAGCTGGTTGCTGTCGATGGCCACGTCGGGCAGCGTGGCGGGGCCCTGCGCGATGGCCTGCGCCACGGTGGGCACGCCGGGCGGCGGGGTGTCGCCGTCGAGCACGCACAGCAGCGGCGAGACGGCCGCGGTGTCGAGCAACTGGCGCAGTTCGGGTTTGGCGTGCAGCGCGGTGTCGATCACGAGGTGCCGCACCTCGGCATGTTCGAGGATGTAGCCGATGGCATCGACCGCGAGCGCCGTGTTGATCGGCACCCACACCAGCCCGGCCTTCTGGATGCCGAGCAGCGCGACCACCATCTCGATCGAGTTGTTGCACAGCATGCCCACGCGCTCGCCGCTTGCGAGGCCCAGGCCCAGCAGGTGGTGCGCGAAGCGGTTCGATGCGGCGTCGAGCTCGCGGTAGCTCATGCGGTGCTCGCCTTCGATGAGCGCGGTGCGCGCGCCGAAGCGCCGCGCGCTGCGGTGGATCACGTCGCCCAGCGCGATGCGGGCGATGCGTTGGAAGGAGGAGGGCGTGGGCTCGGTACGGGCGGCGGGCATGGGGGCGTGTCTCCGGTCGTTGGGGGTGTTCGATCGGAGCGCAGACTAAGACCGGCACCGCCTGCCGGTCTTGCGAAGAGTGGCTATGCGGCGCCGGCCGCCCGCCGGGGCCGCGTCAGAAGCGGGCCTTGAGGAAGGCCGAGGGCCCTTGCAGCCGCACCTTCAGGCGCGAATCGGCGAAGCCGCCCTCGCGCGTCAGGTCGATGTTGGTCACGCCATACGACAGCACCAGGCCCACGTTCTTCACCGGGAACCACTCCACGCCGGCTGCGGCGTTGTAGATGTTGCCGTGGAAGCGGCCGCTGCTTTTCCACACGCCCGAGGCGTCGGCGAACAACCGAAGGTCGGGCGTGATCGCGTGGCGCACGCCGACCTCGAGCAAGGGCGCGATGGCGTTGTCGCTCGAGCGCTCGCTGACCGAACGCACCTGTCCGTTCACGCCGACCAGCGCGCTGGCACCGAGCGTCGCGCGGTAGTAGGCCGCGCCGGCGCCCAGGCCGAAGACGGTGTTGCCCGAGCCGAGCCACCACTTGTAGGCGAGCTTGGCGAAGTCGAGCTGGGCGGAGAGGTTCGCGTTGCCGATGGCGCTCAGCGAGCCGAAGCTGCCGAACGAGGTGTTGCCCGCCACCTGTCCTTCGTAGTCGCGCTTGTAGCGGTAGTAGTCGAAAGACAGGCCCTGGCTGTCGCCGATCAGCACGTCGGCCGAGATGCGTGGCATGGTCACGCGGCCCGGCTTGAGCTCGTTCGAGCGCAGCACGCCGTAAGGGGTTTCGACCGAGGCGCTGAACTTGGGGTCGGCACTGAAGGCCCCCACCGAGAAGCTGAAACGGTCCAGCGCCGGCGAGGGCTCGGCCGCAGCAAAGGGCGCGAAGCAAAGAAGGTAAAGGGCGCCGGTTCCGGCCAGGGCGCCCAGGGCGCCGAATCTCGCGGTCCGGTCGAACGGACGCGAACGAAGCAACAGCATGAAAGAAATCCTTCGGGTGAAAGATGCCTCGGGCATGTGCATGGCGCGATGCCTCCGGGCTGAGGCTCCCTGAAACCGCATCACCTTAGTGACGGGGCACCGCGCTGCGCATGCGCCGTTGGCCGATGTGCCTGTAGGAAATTGCCGATCGCACGCCGATGCATGCCGCGGCGCTACAGTCCGCCCATGCGCGAACACCTTTCCACCACCACCGGTCCCCAGCGTCTTCTCTACGGGGCCGCGGCGGCCGTCGTGGTGGCGCTCGTGCCCTGGCCGATGGGCTTTACGGCGCGCGCGCTGGCCGGCTGGTGCGCGGGCGTGGCGGTGTACCAGGTGCTGAGCTGGTGGCTGGCCGAGACCTTCGATGCCCAGCGCACGCGCGAGCGCGCGCAGCAGCTGGACCAGCCCAACGTCGTGATCCTGGTGTCGATGCTGGTGGCGGTGGGCGTGAGCGTGGTCGCCATCGCGATGCTGCTGCAGCAGGTGCGCCAGCTCAGCGGCTGGGCGCGCGGCGCGCACGTGGCGCTGGGGCTGGTGGCGCTGGCGGGCTCGTGGCTCATGATGCACACGATCTACGCCTTCCACTACGCGCACCGCTACTACATCGACCGCAAGGACAGCGCCTCCGACGGCGGGCTCGACTTCCCGGGCAAGGAGGCGCCCGACTACTTCGACTTCATGTACTACGCCTACGTGATCGGCATGACCTCGCAGGTGTCCGACGTGCAGGCGACCTCGCACGAGATGCGGCGCATCACGCTGGTCCACAGCGTGCTTGCCTTCGCCTTCAACATGCTGGTGCTGGCCCTGTCGGTGAACGTGGTCGCAGGCGTGGTCTGAAGAAAACTCAGCCCGCGGCCTTGCGCAGCGACGGCAGCTTGACGATGCCGGTCGACAGCGCCACGCCGCACACGATCACGAAGGCGCAGATCAGCATCCACTGCGTGATCTGCTCGCCCAGGAACACGGCGCCGTAAAACAGCGCGAACACCGGCACGAGGAAGGTCACGGTGAGCGCGCGGGCCGGGCCGGCGCGTTCGATGAGCCGGAAGAACAGGATGTAGGCCACGCCCGTGCAGGCGATGCCCAGGGCCAGCAGCGCCAGCCACGCGCGCAGGCTGGGCATCTGCGCGGGCCAGAGCCAGATCGCGGGCAGCGCGAGGAACAGGCTGGCGCCGATCTGGCTGCCGGTGGCCGTGGTCAGCGCGGGCACGCCCGACAGGTGGCGCCGCGTGGCGCTGGCCGAGATGCCGTAGCAGAGGCACGCCGCGAGGCAGGCCAGCACGGCCCACAGCGCGGCGTGGTTGCTGGCGCCGGCATGCAGGCCGGCGCTGCGGCTGGCGAGCATCGCGACGCCCGCGAAACCGATCACCAGGCCGACGAGGCGCGAGCCGTTCGGCCGCTCGCGGAACCAGGCCCAGGCCACCAGCGCGCCGAACATTGGCGTGGTGGCGTTGAGCACGGCCGCCAGGCCGGTGTTGATGGTCAGCAGCGCGAAGCAGAACAGCGCGAAGGGCATGCCCGAGTTGAAGATGCCGACCGTGAGGCTGGCCTTCCAGTGCTTCGCGATGGACGGCCCCTGGCCGCGCAGCAGCGCGATCGGCAGCAGGAACAGCGCCGCGATGACCACGCGCACGGCGGCCGTCGGCAGCGCGCCGAACTCCGCCGCGCCGATGCGCATGAACAGGAAAGAGGCGCCCCACAGCGCGCCCAGCAGCACGAGGTCGATGAGCCACGCCTTCGGTGCGAGCGCGGCGGGAGCGGGCGAAGGCGAGGGAGCGACGGTGGTGTTGTTGTTCGTTGTGGTCATGCGTCTCTTTGGGGATTGGCGCGGCGCCACATCGAGGGCATGTGGCGCTGCGCCATGGGCGGTGTTTTCTTCTGTCTTACTTGCCGGTCTCGAGTTCGAGCAAGGCGGTCTTGCGATCGAGCCCGCCAGCGTAACCGGTCAGCGAGCCGTCTGCACCCAGCACGCGGTGGCAGGGCACGATCACGCTGATCGGGTTGCGCCCGACCGCTGCGCCCACCGCGCGCACCGCGGCCGGGTTGCCCACGCGCTGGCTCAGCGCGCCGTAGGTCGTGGTCTCGCCCGCCGGGATGGCCAGCAGCGCCTGCCACACGCCCTGCTGGAAGGCGGTGCCGTGCGACAGGTCGAGCTGCATGTCGAAGTGGCTGCGGCGGCCCGCGAAGTAGTCGCGCAGCTGCGCAGCGGCCTCGACCAGCGCGGGGTGGTCGTCCTTGGTCTGCCAGCCCGTGGTGTCGGGCCAGTGGCGCTGGTGGTCGAACCAGACGCCGGCCAGGCCCTGGTCGGTGGCGGCCATCGTGACGCCGCCCAGCGGCGTGTCGGTGTGCGAGGTGTAGATGACGGTGCGCTTGAATTTCATGGTCTTTCAGGCACAGGGCCTGCCGTTGCGAGGTCGGAAGAAGTGGCGCTCGGCGCGGCGGCCGGTGCCGGTTCGGAGGGCGCGGGCGGCGTGTGCCAGGCCCGCAGCACCGCGTAGCCGCGCCAGGGGCGCCAGGCCTGCGAGGCCTCGCCCGCGGCGCGCGCGGTGGTCACGCCCAGCGCCTTCTGCAGGGCCACGTCGCCGGCGGGAAAGGCGTCGGGCCAGCGCAGCGCGCGCATCGCGATGTACTGCGCGGTCCAGGCGCCGATGCCGGGCAGTTCCTGCAGCGCCGCCAGGGTGGAGGGCACGTCGGCGCCCGCATGCAGCGCCAGCCGGCCCGAGGCCACTTCGCGCGCGATGGCCTGCAGCGCGGCCTGCCGCTGGCGCACGATGCCCAGCTGCCCGAGCGCATCGCCACTGGCCGTTGCCAGTGCGGCGGGCGTGGGGAAGAGGCGCGTCAGGCCGTCGATGGGCGTGTCGATCGCGTCGCCGAAAGCCTCGACCAGCCGCGAGCCCAGCGTGCGTGCCGCCGCCACGGTGATCTGCTGGCCCAGCACCGCGCGCACCGCGAGCTCGAAGCCGTCGACCGTGCCCGGCACGCGCAGCCCGTCGCCGTGCGGGAAGGCGGCGTGCAGGGCTGCGTTGATGGCCATCGGCTCCGCGTCGAGGTCGAACAGGGCGCGTGCACGGCTGATCACGATCGGCAGCACCGCGGCCAGCGAATCGCTCACGGCCAACAGCACCTGCTCGCGTTCGAGGTCGAAGCGCAGCTGCAGCCAGCCGGCATGGGCCTGCCCGCCCTGCTGCACGCGCAGGGTGCGCGCCAGCCGCACGTAGGTCGGCGTGCTGCCCTTGGCGGGCTCCTTGCCGTCGGCGGTGTGCACGGTCTCGACGCCGCGCAGCGCGCGCCGTGCGAAGAAGCCGAGCATGGCGTTGGCGTCGTAGGGCGGGCGAAAGCCCAGCCGCACTTCGATGGCCTTGCCTTCTCCGCCCTCGGTGCCGCCCGCGCGGCGCAGCGCGCTCGGGTTGAGCCCGTAGTGCTCCACGAAGGCCGCGTTGAAGCGCCGTACGCTCGCGAAGCCGCTGGCCAGCGCCACCTGCGTCATCGGCAGGCGCGTGTCGGCGATCAGTTGCTTGGCGGCCAGCAGACGGCGCGTCTGCAGGTACTGCAGCGGCGACACGCCGAACTGCGCCTCGAAGATGCGCCGCAGGTGGCGGTCGCTCACGCCCAGGCGCGCCGCGATCTGCGCCGCGCCGGGGCCTCCCTCGGACCAGGCATCGGGCTCGTCGATCAAGCGCGCCGCCTGCAAGGCGAGGATGCGCGAGGCATCTTCGGTCGACCAGCTGGCTGCGCGCGGTGCCAGCTCGGGCCGGCAGCGCAGGCAGGGGCGAAAGCCTGCTGCCTCGGCCTGGGCCGCGTGGCGGAAGAAGCGGCAGTTCTCGCGCCGCGGCAGCTTCACGCGGCACACCGGCCGGCAGTAGATGCCGGTGGAGGTCACGGCCGTGAAGAACGAGCCGTCGAAGCGCGCGTCGTGCGTCTTCATCGCCAGGTAGCAGGCGTCGCTCTCGAGCACTTCGGAGGGGGCGTGGGCGGTAGACATGGGGAAATGATACGGTTTCGACTCGTTTCAACTGGCCGTTTTCGGACATCGATGTCTACAACGCGTTGCCTACAATGCCCGACTCCGAACCAACAGTGACCCCGCCCTTCATGCAGCTCAGCGCATCGATCTTCAAGGCCTATGACATCCGCGGCGTCGTGCCCCTCAGTCTCGATGTCGAAGTGGCCGAGGCGTTGGGCCGTGCCTTCGGCAGCGCAGCGCGTGCGGCCGGCGAGACCGCGGTGGCCGTGGGGCGCGACGGCCGCCTGTCGGGCCCGGCGCTGGTGGACGCGCTGATCGACGGCCTGGTCGCCACCGGCGTCGAGGTGATCGACATCGGCGCGGTCACGACCCCGATGCTGTACTTCGCGGCCCACACGCTGTGCACCAGCGGCATCCAGGTCACGGGCAGCCACAACCCGAAGGACTACAACGGCTTCAAGATGGTGCTGGCCGGCCGCGCGATCTACGGCGACGAGATCCAGGGCCTGCGCAAGACCATGGAAGACGGCAGCGCCACGCTGGCGCCCGGCGGCAGCGTGCGCAAGGTCGACGTGACCGACGCCTACGTGCAGCGCATCGTGGGCGACATCAAGCTCGCCCGCCCCATGAAGATCGTGGTCGATTCGGGCAACGGCATCGCGGGCGCGACCGCGCCGGCCATCTTCCGCGCCATCGGCTGCGACGTGGTCGAGCTGTTCAGCGAGGTCGACGGCAACTTCCCCAACCACCACCCTGATCCGAGCAAGCCCGACAACCTCCGGGACCTGATGGCCGAACTGGCCAAGGGCCAGGCCGAGTTGGGCCTGGCCTTCGACGGCGACGGCGACCGGCTGGGCATCGTCACCAAGGACGGCCAGAACATCTTCCCCGACCGCCAGATGCAGCTCTTTGCGCAGGACGTGCTCTCGCGCGTGCCCGGCGGCACCATCGTCTACGACGTGAAGTGCTCGCAGCGCCTGGCGCCGGCCATCGAGGCCGCGGGCGGCACGCCGATGATCTACAAGACCGGCCACTCGCTCATCAAGGCGAAGATGAAGGAAATCGATTCGCCGCTGGGCGGCGAGATGAGCGGCCACATCTTCTTCAAGGAGCGCTGGTACGGCTTCGACGACGGCACCTACGCCGGCTGCCGCCTGCTCGAGATCCTGAGCAAGCACCCGGACGCGAACGCCGTGCTGAATGCGCTGCCCACCAGCTTCTCGACCCCCGAACTGAACGTCGCCTGCGCCGAAGGCGAGCCGCACGCGCTGGTCGCCCAACTCGTGCAGAACGCGCGCTTCGACGCGCCCGCCCAGGTCTCGACCATCGACGGCCTGCGCGTGGACTGGCCCGATGGATTCGGGCTGATCCGCGCTTCCAATACCACCCCCGTGCTGGTGCTGCGCTTCGAAGGCCAGACCGAGGCGGCGCTCCAACGCATCGAGACCGAGATGCTTGCGGTGCTGCGAACGGTCAAGCCCGACGCCACGCTGGCCGCTGCTGCCCACTGAAGAACCTGTGCGTTCCCTGCTGCTTCGCCTCTACGGCGTCTTCACCACCGCCGTCCAACCGCTGGTCCGCCGCAAGCTGCGCCGCCGCGCCATCGCCGAGCCCGGCTATGCCGTGGCCGTCGAGGAGCGCTTCGGCCACTACGACGACGCCACCACCGGCTTTGCCCAGTGCTGGGTGCATGCCGTCTCGCTGGGCGAGACGCGCGCCGCCGCCATCCTGATCGCCGAGCTGCGGCGCCAGTACCCGGGCATTCCGATCCTGCTCACGCACGGCACCGCCACGGGCCGCGAAGAGGGCGCCAAGCTGCTCGAGCCGGGCGACACGCAGGTCTGGCAACCGTGGGACACGCCGGGCGCCGTCGCCCGCTTTCTCGACCGCTTCCAGCCGCGCATCGGCGTGCTGATGGAAACCGAGGTCTGGCCCGAGATGGCCGCCGCCTGCGCCGAGCGCCGCATTCCGCTGGTGCTGGCCAATGCGCGGCTCAACGAGAAATCGCGCGCCGCGGCCGAACGGCTCAGCGGGCTGGCGCGGCCGGCGTACTCGGCGCTCGCCGCCGTCTGGGCGCAGACCGAAGCCGATGCGCACCGGCTGGTGTCGCTGGGCGCCAAGGTGGCCGGGATCTACGGCAACCTCAAGTTCGACGCCACGCCCGACGCGCGGCAACTGGCCACGGCCGTGTCGCTGCGGGAGCACCTGCCGCGTCCGATGGTCGTGCTGGCCAGCTCGCGCGACGGCGAAGAACGCCTGCTGCTCGAGGTGCTCAAGCGCTTCGGCGCCACCTCGCCGGTGCCGCCCGAGCAGGGCGCGATCCGCTCGATCGCCAAGCGCGTGCACGACGTGCAATGGATGATCGTGCCGCGCCATCCGCAGCGTTTCGACGAGGTGGCGGCGCTCATCGAGGCCGAAGGCTTCGCGGTGGCGCGCCGCAGCGCGGCCGGCCAGCCGGCCGAGGCCGAGATCTGGCTCGGCGATTCGCTGGGCGAGATGGCGCTGTACTACGGCCTGGCCGACGTGGCCTTGCTCGGCGGCAGCTTCGAGCCGCTGGGCGGGCAGAACCTCATCGAGCCTGCGGCCTGCGGCTGCCCGGTGGTCATGGGCCCTTCGACCTTCAACTTCGCCGAGGCGGCGCAGCTGTCGCTCGCGGCGGGCGCGTCGCTGCGCGTCGAGGGCATGGAGCAGGCCGTGACGGCCGCGCTCAAGCTGGTCGAGAACCCCGAGCGCCGCGCTGCGATGGCGCAGGCTGCGCTGGCCTTCTCGTCGTCGAACCGTGGCGCGGCCGAACGCACGGCGGCGGCGGTGCTGGCGATTGCGCAGGCGGCAGAGCCGGTGACGACACCTGTGGCCGGCGACGACAGCGCGCCGCCCGAAGCGGCGCGGGCCGAACCCACGCTGGATTGATGGCGTGACCCGTTGCCGGGTCAGCGCACCGGCGGGTTCAGGATCACCGGCGGCGGCGGTGCCGACGGCATCGTCGGCGCAGGCGGGTTGAACGGCTGCACCGGCACCGGCGGCACCACTGGAATGGCCGGCGGCGTCACGGGCACCACGGGCGCGCCCGTCGTCGCGGCAGGCACTGCAGGCGTGCTGCCATTGCGCGCCAGCGTCGCGTTGATCGCGTTCATGTCGTCGGTCGTCAGCGTGCCATTGGCCTGGCGCAGCTTCAGGTTGCCCAGCAGCACGTTGTAGCGCGCCTGCGCGAGGTCGCGCTTGGTCTGGAACAGCT
This sequence comes from Variovorax sp. GW460-12-1-14-LB1, assembly GCF_059423605.1. Lineage (NCBI taxonomy): Bacteria > Pseudomonadati > Pseudomonadota > Betaproteobacteria > Burkholderiales > Comamonadaceae > Variovorax > Variovorax sp. GW460-12-1-14-LB1. The sequence goes on along the minus strand of NZ_JBWKYF010000022.1, from coordinate 30,014 downwards.
GGCTCTGCGAGTTGAGCACGTCGATGTTGATGCGCACGCCCACCTGGTAGCCCAGCTTGTTGGCGTCGAGCGCGCTCTGGCTGGAGGATTCGGCGGCTTCGAGCGCCTTCACCTGGCCGGCGCCCGACACCAGCCCGAGGTAGGCCGCGCGCGTGGCCTGCGCCACGCTGCGGCGCGTGCCCTCGAGCACGCTGCGCGATTGGTCTTCGAGCGCCAGCGTTTCCTTGATGCGGTTCTCGGTGGCAAAGCCCGCGAACAGCGGCAGGTTGAAGGTGACGCCGACCGTGGCGGCGTTGACGCGCGTGCCCACGGTGCTGGTGCTGGTGCCGGTCGGGTTGCGCGTGACGTTGTAGCCCAGGTTGGCGTCCAGCGTGGGCTTGTGGCCGGCCTGCGCCTTCTGCACTTCGAGCCCGGCCACGTCCAGGCCCAGGCGCGCCTGGCGGATCGCCGGATGCACCTCGTCGGCCTGCGCCACCCAGGCGTTGATGTCGGCGGGCTGCGCGGTCGGCAGCACGACCGGCGCGGCCAGCGGCACGGGCACGCTGCCCGGGCGGCCGACCAGCTGGTCGAGCACCACCTTCTTGACCTGCAGGTCGTTCTCGGCGGCGATTTCCTGGGCGATCACGAGGTCGTAGCGGGCCTGGGCCTCGCGCGAGTCGGTGATGGTGGAGGTGCCGACCTCGAAATTGCGCTTGGCCGATGCCAGCTGCTCGGCCACGGCCACCTTCTGCGCGCGCACCAGGGCCAGGCTGTCCTGGCTGGCGAGCACGTCGAAGTAGGCCTGGCTCACGCGCACGATCAGGTCCTGCTCGGCGATGGTGAGCACCGCCTGCGCCACTTCGGCCTGGCGCTTGCCCTGCTCGTAGGTGGCCCAGTTGGCGGGGCGGTACAGCGGCTGCGTGGCATTGATGCCGACGTTCTGCGTGGTGAAGTCGCGCGAGGCGCTGGTGCCGCGGCCGGTGCCGGTCAGGGTGTCGATGTCCAGGTTGCTGCGGTTCACGCCCGCGGTGAGCCCGACGGCCGGCAGGATGCCGGCCTTGGCCTGCGCGGCGCGCGCCAGGTTGGCCTCGTACTGGGCGCGGGCGCCCTGGTAGGTGGCATCGAAGCCGCGCGCGGAATCGTAGAGTTCGTTCAGTGTCTGGCCCTGGGCCGGCAGTGCGAGCAGGCTCGCAATGGCGCTTGCGAGGGCTGCGGAAAGAGGCAGAAGCCGGGGCCTGGGAGGCATTGAACGTCCTTGGGAGGGAAAGAATCAGTAGCGCGGCACGTTCGGGTCGTGCTGCGCGGACCAGGCGTCGATGCCCCCCGCCACGTTGGCGAGCGAGTCAAAGCCGTTCTGGTGCAGAAAAGCGGCCACGCGCTGGCTGCGGGCGCCGTGGTGGCACAGGCAGGCGATGCGGGGCGCGGGCTGTCCGTCGCCGGCGGCGAGTTCGGCCAGCCGGCCGGGGATCTCGTTCATCGGGATCGCGACCAGCGTGAAGCCCTGCGGCGCGACGCTCGCCGTCTGCAGCTCCCAGGGCTCGCGCACGTCGAGCAGCACGGGGGCGGCGTCGGCGTCCTGTGCGAACCAGGCGGCCAGGTCGGCGGGGCGGACTTGATCGATCATTCGGTGGGCCGCTCGATCAGAACGCGAAGCGCGAAGGCTCGGGGAAGTTCAGCAGGCGCGGCGCCACGGTGTCCCAGGGCTGGATCGTTTCCCACTTGCTTTCGCTGGTGCGGGTCACGAAATGGGCGCGCATCATGGGCTCGTCGCCGACGATGGCCGACAGGCGGCCGCCGACCTTGAGCGAGCCGAGCAGGTTCTGCGGAATGCGCGCGACCGAGCCGCTGAGCACGATCACGTCGAAGCTCGGACCGCTGGTCAGGGGCACGGCGCCGTCGGCGTGCCGCACTTCCACGTTGGTCACGCCGTTTTGGCGCAGCGTGTCGGCGGCGCGGGCGGCCAGCACGGGGTTGATTTCGAGCGACAGCACCTGGGCGGCGCGGGCGCCGAGCAGGGCGGCCATGAAGCCGGAACCGGTGCCGATCTCGAGCACCGATTCGTGCTTCTGGATGTGCAGGTCCTGCAGGGTGCGGGCCTCGACCTTGGGCGACAGCATGAATTCGCCGGGCACCGAGCCGTCGAGCAGCGGCAGTTCCATGTCGAAGAAGGACAGCGTGCGGTGCGCGTCGGGCACGTAGTCTTCGCGGTGAATCTCGGCCAGCAGCTCGAGGATGTCCGACTCCAGCACGTCCCAGGGACGGATCTGCTGTTCGATCATGTTGAAGCGCAAGCGCTCGAGGGTGGGCGTGGGGTTCATGGCGTGGCTTTCCTTGAAGGCTCTGGACGGGACAAACCTTCAATTTTAGGTCGCGCCGATGACGCCACCGCGCCAGTCGGCCATCCGGCGGGCGTCATGCGGGGCTCCCGGGGCGCACGCACAGGCCGTGAAGCACGGTTTCGCACTGGGTGGCGATGAATTTTTCGGGGTCGAGCGTGCTCACGCCGTCGACGCAGACCATGGCCGAATGCTTCCAGAGCATGAGGAACACCATGGGCGCGACCACCGAGTAGATGGCGTGGTCGATGTCCATTTGCACGAACTCGCCGCGGTCGATGCCGCGCTGCAGGATGCGGCGCAGCAGGTCGTGGCCGGGGCGCACCACCTGCTGGCGGTAGAACTCCGCCAGCTCGGGGAAATTGCCGCCTTCGCTCATCATCAGCTTGGTCAGGCCCGAGGCCTTGGTCAGGCCGACGCGCTCCCACCAGACGTTCATGCAGTAGCGCAGCATCTCGGCCGTCGTGCCCTCGAAGGCCTCGAATTCGGCGTTCCACTCTGTGAAACGGCCGCCGAGGTTTTCGATCACCACCGCCTTGAACAGCTCTTCCTTGCTCGGAAAGTAAAGAAAGAGGGTGCCCTTGGACACGCCGGCGCGGGCCGCCACTTCTTCCGAGCGGGTGGCGGCAAAGCCCTTTTCGACGAACAGGTCGAGCGCCGCCGCCAGCAGCTCGCCCGGACGCGCCTCCTTGCGCCGCTCGCGCTTGGACGGCAGCGGGCAGAACTTGTCGACGAGGGAGCGGGGGGGGGCCATGGTGTTAATGACTGACGGGTTAGTAATGTAGTGACCGGCATCCGGCCCGTCAAGCCGCGACAATACCGGTCCCCGCTTTTTCCAACCCACCCGGAGCCGCGCCATGTCTTCCTCACCGTCGCCCACCGAAACCATCGTGCTCGGCGGAGGCTGCTTCTGGTGCACCGAGGCGGTGTTCGACCGGGTGCAGGGCGTGCTGGACGTCGAATCGGGCTACAGCAACGGCCAAACGGTGAACCCGAGCTACGAGCAGATCTGCACCGGCCGCACCGGTCATGCCGAGGTCGTGAAGCTCGAATTCGACCCGGCGCAGATCAGCCTGCGCGAGCTGCTCGAGATCTTCTTCGTGGTGCACGACCCCACCACGCTCAACCGCCAGGGCAACGACGTCGGCACCCAGTACCGCAGCGGCATCTACACCACGAGCGACGCCCAGAAAGAGGTCGCCGACGCTGTCATCCGCGAGATCGAGGCCAGCAAGACCTACAGCTCGCCCGTGGTGACCGAAGTGGCGCCGCTGGCCAACTACTCGACCGCCGAGGCCTACCACCAGGACTACTTCCTGAACCACCCGAACCAGGGCTACTGCGCGTTCGTGGTCGGCCCGAAGGTCGAGAAGTTCCAGAAGACCTTCGCCTCGCGCGTCAAGGCCTGAGTCTCTTCTTTCACGCCCCGTGTCCGCCACCCTGCGCCAGACCCCGACCCGCATGACGCGCGCCACCCGCGCGCTCGTCGTCGCGCTGGCGTTCGCGCTCTGGTTCGCCGGCACGATGGGGCTGATGCACCGTTCGCTGCACGTGCCGGGCCTGCCCGCCGCCGCTGCGGCGGCGCAGGCACAGGCCGCGCACCGGCACGACAGCGGCCACACGCTGGCCAGCCTGTTCGGCGTGCACGACGACGCCGACTGCCGCCTGTACGACCAGCTGGCGCACGGCACGGGCGTGCCCGGCGTGCCGCTGGTGGTGCTGCCGATGCTGCTGCCGGCGGCCACGTTCGCTTATCTGCAGGGCGAAGCCATCGCCCGCTGGGTCGCGCTCTTCGACGCGCGCGGCCCGCCGTCCACTCGCTGAATCCCCCGTGTTCCGGTTGCCGCACCCCTTCGGGCGGGTGAGGGCGGCCGGTCGTTCCCCGATTCAACGAGTGTTCCTTCTTCATGACCCCCCAATTCCGTCGCAACGCCATCGGCGCTGCCGTTCTTTCGCTCGCCTCGGTGGCGAGCCTGGCCCAGACCGCCGACACCGCCGCCGCCCCGGCCGCTGACGCCGCCAGCCTGCGCGAAGTCACCGTCACCGGCAACCCGCTGGGCGCGAGCGACCTGATCGCGCCGACCACCTCGCTGTCGGGCGACCAGTTGCTGCTGCGCTCCGAATCGACGCTGGGCGAAACGCTGAACAATCTGCCCGGCGTGAGCAGCAGCTACTTCGGCCCCAATGCCAGCCGCCCCAGCATCCGCGGACAGGACGGCGACCGCATCCGCATCCTGCAGAACGGCGGCGGCGCGCCCGACGCCTCGGCGCTGAGCTACGACCACGCGGTGCCCGTCGACGCGCTGGTGACCGAGCGCATCGAGGTGCTGCGCGGCCCCTCGGCGCTGCAGTACGGCGGCAGCGCCGTGGGCGGCGTGGTCAACGTGATCGACAACCGCATCCCCACCGAGCCCATCAACGGCTTCGGCGGCCGTGCCGAGCTGGGCTACGCCAGCGGCAACAAGGAAAAGAGCGGCGGCGTGCTGCTCGAAGGCGGCAACGACCGCTTCGCCCTGCACGTCGACGCCTTCAACCGCGATTCGAAAGACGTGGCGGTGCCGGTCGATCTCGAATGCAGCAAGCCCGGGCGCCTGTCGCTCGCGCGTCGCATCTGCAACTCGCAGAACGAAGCGCACGGCGGCGCGGTCGGCGGCACGCTGTTCTTCAGCCAGGGCTGGATCGGCGCCTCGGCCAGCACCTACCGCAGCAACTACGGCACCGTGGCCGAGGACGACGTGACCATCGGCATGAAGTCCGACCGCTACGCGCTGGAAGGCGAATGGCGCCCGGGCGGCTTCATCCGCAGCATCCACGCGAAGGTGAGCCGCACCGACTACCGTCACACCGAGTTCGAGGGCCGCGAGGCCGGCACCACTTTTTCGAACCTGAGCAACGACCTGCGCATCGAGGCGCGGCACGAAAAGATCGGCAACCTCGAAGGCCTGGTCGGCTTCAGCCGCGAGACCAACCGCTTCGCCGCCGACGGCTCGGAGGCCTTCGCGCCGCACAGCCGCACGCGCTCCAACGCGCTGTTCCTGCACGAAGAGCTCGGCACCTCGTGGGGCCGCCTGAGCTTCGGCGCGCGCACCGAGAAGGTCACGGTGCGCTCGCTGGGCTACCCCGACGACCTGTCGGTGACGCGCTTCGCCATCGGCGAGCGCAGCTTCAACCCGCACAGCGCGGCGTTCGGCGCGCTGGTCAACCTCACGCCGCAGTGGCAGCTGACCTCGAACCTGGCCTACACCGAGCGCGCACCGAAGGACTACGAGCTGCTCGCCAACGGCCCGCACGTGGCCACCGCGGCCTGGGAGGTGGGCGACCCGAACCTGGGCAAGGAAAAGTCCACCGGCTTCGACCTGGGCGCGCAGTGGAAGTCGGGCCCGAACACGGCCCGCGTGAACGCGTACGTCACGCGCTTTCGCAACTACATCGGCCTGACCGCATCGGGCCGCACGCTCGACGAGGAAGGGCAGGTCGTCACCGACCCCGAAGCGACCGACACGCTGGCCGAGTACCGCTACGGCGGCATGCGCGCGCGCTTCACCGGCATCGAGGCCAACGGCAACCTGCGGCTGCTGGGCGCCGACGGCTTCGCGCGCATGGCCGACGCGGGCACGCTCGACCTCGAATGGCGCGGCGACATCGTGCGCGCCAAGAACCTCGACACCGGCGAGCCGCTGCCGCGCATCGCGCCGCTGCGCCTGGGCGCCACACTGGCCTACGGCAACGGGCCGTGGACCGCGCGCGTCGGCTTCGACTACAACGCGGCGCAGCGCCGGGTGCCGAGCGTGGGCGCGCGCGAGACGGACGCGTACACGCTGTGGAACGCGTCCATCAGCTACCGCATGAAGGTGCAGCGCGCCAACCTCACCTGGTATGCGCGCATGGACAACATCGGGAACACGCTGGCCTACACGCCGACCTCGATCCTGACGACCACGGTGTTCCCGAAGGCGCCGCTGCCGGGGCGTTCGCTGAAGGTGGGGCTGCGCGTCACGTTCTGACGTTTCGACCTTTTGAGCGACGGGCGCGCGCTATCCTCGCCGGGTGAATTCGTTCGTCATTTCTTCCCTGCTGCCCGTTGTTCTCCTCATTGCCGCCGGCTACCTCGCCGGTCGGCGCCGGTGGATCGGCGGCAATGCGGTGAAAGACCTGTCGAACCTCATCTTCCTGCTGCTCGCGCCCGCGCTGCTGTTCCGCGCCATGAGCACGGTGCACGTGCAGGAGTTGAGCCTGAAGCCCGTGGCGGCGTACTTCATCGCCTCGGGCCTGCTGTTCGCGGCCACGCTCGCGTGGCGCGGCTTCAACCGCACGGGCGCGGTGCTCGCGCTGGCCAACACCTACAGCAACACCGTGATGATCGGCATCGCGCTGATCGGCCTGGCCTACGGCGAGCCCGGCATGGTGGTGCTGCTCACGCTGATCTCGCTGCATTCGCTCGTGCTCATGACCAGCGCCACGGTGGTGCTCGAGCTGGCCGTGGCGCGCGAGCACGCGGCGGTGAGCGGCGCCGACCGGCGCTCCATGGCGCGCACCGTGGGGCGCGCACTGCGCAACGCCATCATCCATCCGGTGCCGCTGCCGATCATTGCGGGCCTGCTGTTCGCGCAGACGGGCCTCGTGATGCCCGAGGTGATCGACAAGCCGATCCAGCTGCTGGGCCAGGCCTTCGGGCCGGTCGCGCTGGTGATGGTGGGCATCACGCTCGCGCTCACGCCCATCGGGCGCCACTGGCGCGGCGCGCTGGCGCAGGCGCTGGTGAAGAACCTCGTGCACCCGCTGCTGGTGGCGCTCATCGGCTGGCTGCTGGGCGTGCGCGGCATTCCGCTCACCGTGATGGTGGTAGCGGCGGCGCTGCCCATCGGCGCCAACGTGTTCCTGTTCTCGCAGCGCTACCGCAGCGCCGAAGACCTGGTCACGGCCAGCGTCGCCGTGTCGACCGTGCTGGCGCTGGGCACGCTCACCCTGGTGATGACCTGGGTGCAGTGGTTGCCCTGACGGCCCCCATTTCTTCCGCGCCTTTCGCGAACTTTTGCCCGACTGAGCGACAGCGCTAGCCCTATGCCGTTTGGCAGGGGTGGCCGTTTGGTGGGCTGGCGAGCGGCGTTCGCGCCCCTACATTTGCCGGCTGATGACGATCTACCCGGCGCGTGTTTCGCCCCTTGCCCTTGCAGTGACGGCGGTGGTCGCGACGGTGATCGCGCTGCACGGCGCACGCGCGCATGCGGCGGGCGAGGCCAAGCCATGCCGCACGCCCTGCCTGGCCGTTCCCGTGCCGGCCGAGGCACCGCCGGCCAGGGACGTGGAGCCCAAGCCCGCCGTCGTGCGGCCGGCGCCGAAGCCGCGCCCGCAGATCACCGCCACCGCAGCGCCGGCCCCGGCGCCCGAGGCGCATCGCGAGCCCGCCGAGCGACGCCCCGCGCCATCGAAACGCTGCAGCGAGATCAACATGCGCGCCGCCGTCGGCGAGCCGCTGTCGGACCAGGACATGACCATTTTGAGGAGCCAGTGCTGATGACCACGACCCACACGAACACAGCGAACACCGCCGCGCCCCGCACCCTGTGGCGCGTGCTGGCGCTGTGCACCGCCGCGCTGCTGGCCACCGCCTGCGCGCACCGCCCCGCGCCCAGCAGCGCCATGCCCTTCGACCAGGCCGTCACCCAGGCGGTCGACGACCTCATGGTGCAGACCCAGAAACTGCCAGCCTTCCTGGCCAAGGTGGAGTCGACGCTGACGCAGCGGCGCATCGTGATCGACCCGCTGCTCGAAGGTGCCAGCGGCCAGCAGACCGAGGTGACGCGCGGGGCCGAGCAGCGCATCGTGCAGCGCATGCAGGCGCAGTTCAAGCAGTTCACCGTGACGCCGTTCAACGCCAACGAGATCGGCAGCGCGCAGTACGTGCTCAACGGCACGCTGGTGCGCGACAAGGACGCCTCGGGCGCGCCGTACCGGCTGAACCTCGCCATGACCGAGATCAAGAGCGGCATGGTGATCGCGCAGTCGGTGGCGCGCATCAGCGACGCCTCGCTCGACACGCGGCCCACCGCTTTCTTCCGCGACAGCCCCGTGAATGGCAAGGACCGCGGCGTGGAAGGCTACATCCGCACCGCCGAGACGCCGGCCGGGCAGGCCGCCGATGCGCTGTACCTGGAGCGCCTGCCGACCGCCACCGTGCTGCAGGAGGCCACCGCCGCCTACGAGGCCGGCCGCATGAGCGAGGCCCTGAGCCGCTACGAGGCCGCGTCGAAGCGGTCCGATGGGCAGCAGCTGCGCATCTACAGCGGGCTGTACCTCACGCAGTCGCAGCTGGGCCGCACGGCCGATGCCGAGCGCACCTTCGGCACGCTGGCGCGGCTGGGGCTCGAGAGCAACAACCTGAGCGTCAAGTTTTTGTTCAAGCCGGGCTCGACCGACTTCCTGGTCGACCCGAAGATCAGCGCGGCCTACCCGATGTGGCTGCGCCAGATCGCGCGGCAGGCTGCGCAGATCGATGCGTGCGTGGTGGTCACGGGCCACACGAGCCGCACGGGCTCGGAGGCGGTCAACGAGCGGCTGTCGCTGCAGCGCGCGACCAGCGTCAAGGCGCGGCTGGTGGGCGAGGCGCCGCCGCTGTCGAGGAAGCTGCGCGAAGCCGGCATGGGCTTTCGCGAGAACATCGTCGGCACGGGCGCCGACGATGCGAGCGACGCGCTGGACCGGCGCGTCGAATTCAAGGTGGCCGGTTGCGAGGCCTGAGCCAGGCTCAGGGCGCGAGGCGTTCGCGCACCCAGTCCGCACCTTCGAGCCGGTAGCGCAGCCGGTCGTGCAGCCGGCTCTTGCGGCCCTGCCAGAACTCCCAGCGGTCGGGCACCAGCCGGAAGCCGCCCCAGTGCGGCGGACGCGGCGGCGAGAGCAGGTGCCTGGCGGCGTGCACGGCGGCGTTCTTCACCAGCACGTCGCGTCCGCTGATCACTTCGCTTTGCGGGCTGGCCCAGGCGCCGATGCGTGAATCGAGCGGGCGGCTGGCGTAGTAGGCGTCGCTCTCCTCGGCGCTGACCCGTTCCACGCGGCCCTCGATGCGCACCACGCGCTCCAGCTCGACCCAATGGAACTGCAGCGAGGCATACGGGTTGCCCGACAGCTCGCGGCCCTTGCGGCTGTCGTAGTTGGTGTACCAGACGATGCCGCGTGCGTCGTAGCCCTTGATCAGCACGATGCGGCTGGACGGCCGCAGGTCGCTGCCCACGGTGCTCAGCGTCATCGCGTTGGGCTCGGGGATGTGCGCGTCGACGGCCTCGGTGAGCCAGCGCTCGAACTGCTGGATCGGGTCGGGGGCGCTGCGGGTCTCGTCGAGCTCGGCGCGCTCGTAGCTCTTGCGCAGCGCGGCCAGCGCGTCCTTGGAAAGAGGAGAAGAAGTCATGCCGGGATTGTTGCGCACATACTCGGCCCATGACGACGACAGAGGCGAACTCCCCGACCGTGATCGTGCTGGCCTCGGGCCGTGGCGAGCGTTTCATCGCGGCCGGCGGCACGGGCTCCAAGCTGAAGGCGCTGCTCGCGGGCCGGCCCGTGCTCGAGCGCACGCTCGACGCGGTGCGCGCGAGCGGCCTGCCGTGGCACCTGGAAGACGCGGGTCACCCCGGCATGGGCGACTCGATTGCCGCGGCCGTGCGCGCCACGCCCCACGCTGCGGGCTGGCTGATCCTGCCGGGCGACCTGCCGTTGGTGCAGCCCGCGACGCTGCGGGCGGTGGCCGCCGCGCTCGGCGGGCGGGTGAATGCCGTGCAGCCGGGGTACCGGGGCGAGCGCGGGCATCCGGTGGGCTTTGCGGCGGGCTGCTGGGCGCAGCTGGCGGCGCTGGAGGGGAATCTGGGCGCATCGTCCGTCCTGCGTGCGATGCGTGCCATCGATTCGGTCGTCGACCTGGCCGTGGACGATGCCGGCGTCGTGACCGACATCGACACGCCCGAGGCCCTGGCGCGGGCCGAGGCGCTCTGGCAGGCGCGCGCGGGCGCCTGACCACTCACACTTTCTGCTTAGTTCTGGGCAACGACCGCGCAGAGCACGCGCGGGCCGGAGTTGCCGGCGGGCTGCGTCGTGAAGTCGTCGCGGTCGCGGTGCACCACGAGCGCACGGCCGCGCACGTTGTTGGCGGTGCCGTCGGTCAGCGAGATCGCGTGGTTGTCGACGCTGAAGCGCGCCACGCCGCTGGCATCGGCCACCAGGCTGGGCAGTTCGCCGGCGTGGCTGCCGGGCGCGGAGAACTTGCCGTGCGTGCCGCCGGCCGGGTTGAAGTGGCCGCCCGAGGCGTTGCCGTTGTTGCCGCAGTCGCCCTTTTCATGGATGTGGAAACCGTGCTCGCTGCCCGGCGCCAGGCCGCGCACCTCGCCGGACACGCGCACGCCGTGGTCGAGGGCGGTGAGCGTCACCGAGCCGCGCGCGGGGTTGGGCGTGACGGCGGCGGTCGGCGTCAGCTCGACCGTGGTGCTCGGCTTGCCGCCCATGCTGCCGCAGGCGGCGAGCACGGCAGTGGCGAGGAGGGCGGTGCCAGTGGCGAGGAGACGGCGATGGATCATTGGTTTTCCTTATTGATGAACGGGGTGGAGGGTTGAGAGGACGCGGTGTCCGAAGACCCCGCAACGTATACCGGAGCCGGGGCTGTCCCGCAATCGGTGGGTGTCTGAAATGGCGGCTCGGCGGCCAGCGCCACCAGCCGGGCCAGCGCCGCGTCGTGGATCGCATGGCGCTGCAGCTCGAGCAGGGTCTGGCGCGCGTAGTCGAGCGAGCTGCCGTAGCGGCCCACGGCATTCGCGAAGATGTGGCGGTAGCGCTCGTCGCTGAGCTCGCCCGTGAAGTTGGGGCTGCGCCGTGACAGCGTGAAGGCCAGCGCGCGCACCGGCCCTTCGGCGGTGCCGCATTGCAGCCACTTGGGGTCGTACACGCCTGTCGGCATCTCGCGCAGCCAGAGGCGTTTGAGCGTCTCCAGGCCCTCGGCCCTCGGCACGCGGAACACCACGCCCCGGCAACTGCCGCCCGAGAGCAGCCCGAACACCAAGCCCGGCGTCTGCACGCTGCCGCGGTTGACGCGGCTCCACATCTTGAGCGCGCGGTGCCAGCCGTGCACCGAGGCCGCGCGCCGTTCCGCAAAGCCGAACTCGGGCCGCCAGATCAGCGAGCCGTAGCCGAACAGCCAGAGATCGTCGCGTCCGCCCCAGTCGGCGATCGCGCGTTCCAGCATCGGCTGCGGGTCGCGCAGCGGACGGGGCATGGGGTCGAGACCCGGCGGACCGGGGTCCGGCGCGCCGGCTGACACGGGGGTGTCGGGGGTGGCGCCTACAATTTCGTGATCATGGTTCACCGCACCATTATTTACCGACCCCTTTCCTACGGAGACCGCGCTTCCATGAACAACGACGACAGCCAGCAGAATTTCGCCCTCGGCTTCCTGGTGGCATTGATCGCGCTCGTGATCATGTTCGTGATCGGCGTCGCCTTCTGGCACAAGGGCCTGGGCGCGACGGCCGCGCAGGCCAAGCCCGCTGTCGCGGCTTCGGCTTCAGCGGCGCCGGGCGGCGCGGTGCAGGTGACCGAAGTCACCGAGACCGTCACCGTGGTGATCCCCGACGGCGCCAGCATCCGCGTGGTGGGCGGCGTGGTGAACTTCTACTTCGCGACCGGCAGCGCCGACCTCGCACCGGGCGCGGCCGAGGCGCTGGCCCTGGTCATCAAGGGCGTCGAGGGTGGCCGCAAGGCGGTGGTCTCGGGCTTCCACGACGCCACCGGCGACGCCGCAGTGAACGAGGAACTGGCCAAGAAGCGCGCCCAGATGGTGCGCGAGGTGCTGGCAGGCCTGGGCGTGCCGGCCGAGAAGATCGACCTGCAAAAGCCCGCCGTCACCGCCGGATCGGGCAACAACGCCGAGGCGCGCCGCGTCGAGGTCCGGCTGGTCGACTGAGCGATCCGGCCTTTTGCATCCCCCAAGGAAAAACCCGGCATGGCCGGGTTTTTTTGTGCCTGCACGCGACCGGGTGCATGCCTGAGTAATTTCGTATCGTTCTGCGGCCGGATTTCATCGGCGCGTCGCGCTCGAATTGGTACGATGGGCCTCCAGGCCCACAGTCGCGCCGGCGACACGCAGCAAGAGCCAACTTCCCCATGAGCAGCACACACCCCACCGTCCGCGACGTCACCGATCGCATCCGCGCGCGCAGCCGCGACACGCGCAGCACCTACCTCACGCGCCTGGCCGAGATCCGCGCCCGCGACCGCGGCTCCGACCGCATGGGCTGCGCCAACGTGGCGCACGCCGTGGCCGGCATCCCGGCCAACGACAAGTTCAAGGTGGTGGCCGAGCGCGCGCCCAACCTGGGCATCGTCACCGCCTACAACGACATGCTCTCGGCCCACGCGCCGTACCAAGGCTACCCGGACATCATCAAGCACGAGGCCCGCCGCCACGGCGCCACGGCGCAGGTCGCCGGCGGTGTGCCCGCCATGTGCGACGGCGTCACGCAGGGCACGCCCGGCATGGAGCTGAGCCTGTTCAGCCGCGACCTGATCGCCATGAGTACCGCCGTCGCCCTCACGCACGACATGTTCGACGGCGCCCTGATGCTCGGCGTGTGCGACAAGATCGTGCCGGGCCTGCTCATCGGCGCGCTGCACTTCGGCCACCTGCCCACCGTGTTCGTGCCCGCCGGGCCGATGCCCTCGGGCCTGTCGAACACCGCCAAGTCGAAGGTGCGCGAGCAGGCGGCGCAGGGCCTCGTGGGCCGCCAGGGCCTGCTCGAGGCCGAGATGGCCGCCTATCACACGGTCGGCACCTGCACCTTCTATGGCACTGCCAACAGCAACCAGATGCTGCTGGAGGCCATGGGCCTGCACGTGCCCGGCACGGCCTTCATCCAGCCCGGCGACGCCATGCGCGAGACGCTCACGCGCGAGGCCGTGCGATCGGTGCTCGGCAAGGCGAGCGACACCGCCTTCAACTGCCCGCCGATCGGCGAGATGGTCGACGAGCGCTGCATCGTCAACGCCATGGTCGCGCTGCTGGCCACGGGCGGCTCCACCAACCACCTGATCCACTGGGTGGCCGTGGCGCGCGCCGCGGGCATCCTCATCGACTGGGACGACTTCTCCCAGCTGTCCGACGTGGTGCCGCTGCTCACGCGCGTGTACCCCAACGGCAGTGCCGACGTGAACGAGTTCCAGGCCTGCGGCGGCCCGGGCTTCGTGATCGGCGAGCTGGTCGAGGCCGGCCTGATGCACGCCGACGTGCTCACGGTGCGCGCCGGCGGCATCCGCGAATTCGCCAACATCCCGTCGCTGACCGGCGAGAACACGCTGCAATGGACGCCCGCTGCACCGCTGCAGAAAGAAGCCGTCACGCGCCCGGTGGCCAGCCCCTTCAGCGCCACCGGCGGCCTCAAGCTGTTCAGCGGCAACCTGGGGCGCAGCGTGATCAAGGTGTCGTCGGTGCCCGACGACCGCCACGTCATCGAAGCGCCGGCCCGCGTGTTCGACTCGCAGGCCGCGCTGCAAAAAGCGTTCACGGCCGGCGAGCTGGAGCGCGACGTGGTCTGCGTGGTGCGCTGGCAGGGCCCGCAGGCCAACGGCATGCCCGAGCTGCACAAGCTCACGCCGCCGCTGTCGGTGCTGCAGGGCAAGGGCTTCCGCGTGGCGCTGGTGACTGACGGCCGCATGAGCGGCGCCTCGGGCAAGATCCCGGCCGCCATCCACGTGTCGCCCGAAGCCGCCGCCGGCGGTCCGCTGGCCAAGGTGCGCGACGGCGACCTGATCCGCCTCGACGCCGTAGCGGGTACGCTCGCGGTGTTGCTGCCCGAAGACGAATGGGCCGCGCGAGAGACCGCGACACTGTCCGACGCGCAACGCATCGCGGACGGGCACGGCCTGGGCCGCGAACTGTTCGCCGGCATGCGCCGCAACGCACTGACCGCCGAAGAGGGCGCCTGCACCTGGATGTGATGGGGCCCTACGCGGGCCGCAAGAAATTTTTGGAGCCATGAGATGACAGACAGACTCACCCCCCTCGACGTGATGCGCGACGCCCCGGTCATCCCGGTCATCGTGCTCAACGACGTGAAGCACGCCGTGCCGCTGGCGCGCGCGCTGGTCGCCGGCGGCATCCGCATGCTCGAAGTCACACTGCGCACGCCGCAGGCGCTGCAATGCATCGAGGCCATCGCCAAGGAAGTGCCCGAGGCCGTCGCCGGCGCCGGCACCATCCGCAGCGCGGCCGACGCGCAGGCCTCGGCGCTGGCCGGCGCCAAGTTCGGCGTGAGCCCGGGCTACACGCGTGCGGTCGGCAAGGCCTGCCACGACCTCGGCCTGCCGCTGCTGCCCGGCGTGGCCACCGGCAGCGAGATCATGACGGCGCAGGAAGACGGCTACACCCAGCTGAAGTTCTTCCCCGCGCTGCAGGCCGGCGGCCTGCCGATGCTCAAGGCCTGGCAGGGCCCGTTCGGCGACGTAACCTTCTGCCCCACGGGCGGCATCCATGCGGGCAACGCGGCCGAGTTCCTCGCGCTGTCGAACGTGGCCTGCGTGGGCGGTTCGTGGATCGTGCCGACCGACGCCATCCGCGACGGCGACTGGACCCGCATCGAGCAACTGGCGCGCGCCGCGAGCCAGCTGCCGCGCTGAGTATGTCGGCCGATTTCGACGCGGGCGACCTGAAGGTCATCGCGTTCGACGTGTTCGGCACGGTGGTCGACTGGCACAGCGGCATCGCGGCCGAGGTCGAGCGCGTGCTGCCCGGCGTGGACGGCGCGGCCTTTGCGCTGGCCTGGCGCGCCGGCTACCAGCCCGCCATGAAGGCCGTGATGGAACGCATCGCGGCCGGCGAGGGCGGCTTCACGCTGCTCGACGAGCTGCACCTGAGCATGCTCGAACAGGTGCTGCACGACTTCAGCCTGGCCGACCACCTCGACAGCGCCGCCAAGCGCGACCTGAGCCGCGCCTGGCACCGCCTGCCGGCCTGGCCCGACGCGGTCGAGGGGCTCACGCGGCTCAAGAAGAAGTTCACCATCTGCACGCTCTCCAACGGCAACATCGGCCTGCTCACCGAGATGGCCAAGCGCGCCGGCCTGCCCTGGGACTGCGTGCTGTCGGCCGAGGTGTTCAAGGCCTACAAGCCCGACCCGCGCACCTACCTCGGGGTGGCGGGCGTGTTCGACGCGACGCCGGGGCAGGTCATGCTCGCCGCGGCGCACCACGACGACCTGGCGGCCGCGCGCGTGTGCGGCCTGAAGACGGCGTACATCGAGCGGCCCCACGAATTCGGCCGCAACCAGCCGAAGGACGTGTCGCCGCAGCCGGACAACAGCCTGCATGTGCGCGACATCGTCGCGCTGGCCGACCGGCTGGGCTGCTGATCAATCAGTCCGTGATGAGCTTTTCCACCGTGCGCAGGTTGCGCGTGGTGGTGCTCGACTTGTAGCGGGTCTTCGCGAGCAGCTTGGCCACCGGCGTCTCCAGGCTTTCGCCGCGCGGGCACTGCCAGTACAGCACGCCATCGCCGCGCACCAGCCGCTCGACCTTGGAATCGACCGCGCCGGCCTTGTCCATGATCTCGTCGAGCATCGCGGCGTCGGAGCCGAACACGAGGTACGGGTGGTGCGTGTCGTCGATGCGTTCGAAGGGGTAGCTCGCGGCCATGTCGGCCACGCGCTGCTGTGTGAGCAGCACGATCCACGCCTCGTAGCCGAAGCACTGGCGCAGCGCCTGCTCGATGCGCGTGCGCAGCGCGGCGGCATCGGGCGCGTCGGTGTCGAACAGCACGTTGCCGCTGGCGAGCACCGTGCGCACCGCGCCGAAGCCGAGTTCGTCGACGAACAGCGCCTTCAGGTCGGCGCTCTTGATCGTGATGCCGTTGACGTTCACGCCGCGCAGCAGGGCGACGTAGCGCGTCAGCGGCGCGTCTTTCTTTTTCTTCGGGCTTGCCATGGTGTGGGGTGCGGCCCGAAACGGCTCAGCGCAGGCCGCCGCCCGCGGCGTTCTCGTTGCGTTGGATCAATTCAATCTTGTAGCCGTCAGGGTCCGTCACGAAGGCGATCACCGTCGTGCCGCCCTTGACCGGACCGGCCTCGCGCGTCACGTTACCGCCGGCGGCCTTGATCTTGTCGCAGGCCGCGTAGGCGTCGGGCACGCCGAGCGCGATGTGGCCGTAGGCGGTGCCGAGCTCGTAGCGCTCGGTGCCCCAGTTGTAGGTGAGCTCGATCTCGGCCTGGTCGGGGTTGCCGTTGCCGTAGCCGACGAAGGCGAGGCTGTACTTGTATTCGGGGTTTTCCGACGTGCGCAGCAGCGTCATGCCGAGCACCTGCGTGTAGAAGTCGATGGAGCGCTGGAGATTGCCAACGCGCAGCATGGTGTGGAGAAGTCGCATCTCGTGGGTCGTGTCGTTATGGGGGGAAGGGGGCTATTGTCGCCCTCTGCTTCTTGCGATCAAGCCGCCAGCGTCAGCAGGTGCGCTTGGTACTTCTTCAGGAAATCCATCAGGTGCCGTGGGTACTCGGGCACCACCGCCGCGCGCACGCTGGGCCGCGCCGCCAGCGCATGGCGCCAGGCATTCACCTTGGGCAGCGCATCGAACAGGTGCGAATCGCTGATCGCGTCGAACACCTCGAAGTAGCGGAACACCGGTGCGAACACCGCGTCGACGAGGCTGAAGGCTTCGCCCGCGAAATAGGGGCCTTGCCCCAGCGCGGCCTCGACGCGTTCGAACTTGGCGGCCAGCGCGTCGCGCTTCTGCGCGAACACGGCGGCGTCCTGCGTGGTCTCGTAGCCCCACAGGTCGGCGAGGATGGCCGAGCCGAACTCCATCCATGCACGGTGCTGTGCACGTGCGAGCGGGTCTTCGGGGTGCAGGCGGGCGCCGGGTTGCGTCTCTTCGAGGTATTCGCAGATCACGTTGCTCTCGAACAGCACGGTTTCCGTACCGTCGGGGCGCTGCACCTTCAGCAGCGGCACCTTGCCCAGCGGCGAGATGTCGAGGAACCATTGGGGCTTGTTCGCCAGATCGATCACGACGCGCTCGAAGGGCACGTTCTTCTCGTGCAGCGCGATCGCGGCGCGTTGCACGTAGGGGCACAGCAGGTGGCTGACGAGGGTGAGGGCCTGGGTCATGGGGCGTTCCGTCTTCGAAGAAAGGGGTGGTCGGATCGCCGCGATTCTTGCGGTCCTGAACAACCTTTTCTGGAAAAGCCCATTCGGGCGGCGCCCGGTTGCTACGGCTTGGGAAAAAGGTATGCGCCGGCCGCAGGCTTGAGAAGGGGCTTGAGTTCGGTGAACGGCAGCGCCACCGTGGTGCCGAGGCAGGCGCCGAGCGCATGCGGCACGCCGCTGACCGCGACGGCCAGCGCATCGCGCCCGCGGGTGCGCTCGAAATGCAATGCCAGGTACTGGGGCCACACCTCGTCGCAACCCGTGTAGTGCTGCGGGTCTGCGGCGGCTGCGGATTCGGGCCCACGTCCCTCTGCCTTCAGCTTCTTCCCGATCAGCGCCATGAGCGTCTGGCTCGGCACGAACCCGTCCGGCGTCCTGGTGAACGCGCGGAACAGGCGTTCGAAGTCGAGGTACTCGCCACGGACCAGGTCGAGTGTGTAGGGCGCGTAGTGGTTGTGGGGATGGGCGCCGCCGCAGTCGGCGCTTCCCGATTCGACGACGCTCATCAGCGTCGGGCTGAGAAAGGTGACGCGCACCGATTCCGCGTCGTAGTTTCCCAGCGAGCCGGCCGCCGGATGCGTCTCGGTGTAGAGGGTGGCCTTGCATTCGAGCGCGGCGAGGCTGAGCTGTCCGTGCCTGCGCGCGAGGATGGCGTTGACCTTCTCGACCACGCGCGCATTCGGGTGCCGGGTGAGCCGCGGGTAAGAGAAGCGCGTGCGCGGATCGACGACCATGCGCCATGCCATGGGACCGCTGACGTGCTCCGCGCCTTGCTTGAGCGATGTCTGCAGCTTCAGGTGGTCGTAGGGGGCCGTCTCTATGGAAACCGGTGCGTCCGAAGCCGCGCCAGTGGTGTTGCCTGGCGGGATGGCGCGCGTCACCGGCGCAGTGGCGCCGGGACTCCGGTCTGGGTCGTACTGGCGAACCTGTCGAAGCTCGAACGCGACGTTCTGCTTGCCGGGGCCATCGCTCCAGCTTCCGGCAAAAGTGCCGTCGATCGCCTGGCCGCGCCATGTCGGACCCGGCTGTCGGGTCTGCGCGTCTTCGAATAACGGCGCGTTGCCGCCTTGTGCCGCCCGGTACATCGCCTCGCCCTGGATCGGGATGGCTTCCACGAGCTTCGTCACCGGCCCGGAGAGAGGAATGTCGACACCGTGGCGGCGATAGAAATACCGCCCGCCGCCGGAGGCATTCACTTCGAGCACGACCTCGCTGGTGCCGAGGGTGCCTTGGTAGACCGTACGGACTTCTGCCAGGGCCGGCATCGCCGACCCGAGCAACGTCGCCCACGCGAGGAAGAGTCGGGTCGCGTTGCGCATCGTGAGGCCTTTCGTTACGAGGCCGTCTCGAGCCAGTGCGTGATCCGCCCGTTGTGCATCACGCCGATGCGGTCGGCCATCGCATGCGCTTCGGCCTCGTTGTGCGTGACCAGGATCGCGGTCTGCCCGGCCTTCTTCAGGATGCCGCGCACCTCGGCGGTCAGGCGCTCGCGCGTGCCGCCGTCGAGGTTGGAGAACGGCTCGTCCAGCAGCAGCAGGGCGGGCGAGGGCGCCAGCGCGCGGGCCAGCGCGATGCGCTGCTGCTGGCCGCCCGACAGTTCGTGCGGGTAGCGCTCGCCGGCCTCGGCCAGGCCGACCAGCGCGAGCATCTCGGCCACGCGAGCCTGCTGCGCCGCGCGGCCCAGGCGGCGCAGGCCGAAGGCCACGTTCCTGGCGGCCGACAGGTGCGGGAACAGCGCGTACTCCTGGAACATCATGCCCACGCGCCGCTGCTCGGGCGGCAGGTGCCTCTGGGGCGACGACAGCAGTGCGTCGCCGAGGCGGATGGTGCCGGCGCGCACGGGCTCGAAGCCGGCGATGGCGCGCAGCACCGTGGTCTTGCCGCAGCCCGAGGGGCCGAACAGGCAGGCGATCTCGCCCGCGGGCAGGTCCAGCGAAAAGCCGTCGACCACCGTGTGCGGGCCGCGCGGCGTGTCGTACGCGAGCTGGAGCGAGTCGAGATGAAGCGGGGAACTCATGCGGGGTCCGTGTCGGGAGGTGTCACCGCCGGCGTCGTGCCGAGCTGGTTGCGCGCCAGCAGCACCACCGGCAGCAGGCCGGCGACCACGATGGCCAGCGCGGCGATCGCGCCTTCCTCATAGGTGCCGCGCGCGGCCTCGGCGTAGAGCCAGGTGGCGAGGGTGTCGAAGTTGGCCGGGCGCAGCAGCAGCGTGGCCGGCAGCTCCTTCATGGCGTCGACGAAGACCAGCAGCGCGCCCGCCGCGATGGCGGGCTGCAGCAGCGGAAGGTGCACGCGGCGCAGCGTGCCGCCGGTGGTTTCGCCGAGCAGGCGCGAGGCCTGCTCGATGGCCGGCGGAATGCGTGCCAGCCCGGCTTCGATGCCACCCACGGGCATCGCAAGGAAACGGATGGCGCAGGCCATGACCAGCACGATGCCCGCGCCCATCAGCGGCAGGCCCTGCCAGCCCATCGCGCCGGCCAGCGCCGCGTCGAAGGCCAGCGCCGGCGTCAGCAGGCCGATGGCGAGCACGGTGCCCGGCACCGCGTAGCCCAGCGTGGCCGCGCGCGCCTGCCAGCGGGCGCGGTTGAGGCTCGTGCCCTGGCTGCGCGAGGCCCAGGCCACGACCAGCCCCGCCGCCACGGCCACCACCGTCACGCCGGCCGCCAGCGCCAGCGTGTTGCCCAGGCTGGCCACGAGGCCCTGCGAAATGCCGCCGCCCTGGTGCAGCCGCTTGCCGCTTTCCCAGACCAGGTACAGCGCGGGCGCGACAAAGCCGATCAGCACCGGCAGCGCCGCCGTCGCGGTCGCGGCCCAGGCCGCGCCGCCGTGCAGGCGCCGGGGCTGCACCGCGCGCATGCGCTGCGCGGAACCGAAGCGCTGGTGCTGGCGGCCGTTGCGTTCGAGCCAGACCAGCGCCACCACCACGAACAGCATCGCGCAGGCGATCTGCGCGGCGCCGGCCAGGTCGGAGCGCGTGATCCAGGTGGTGTAGACCGCCACCGTGAGCGTGTTCACGCCGAGGAATTCGGAGGCGCCGATGTCGTTGAGCGTCTCGAGCAGCGCCAGGCTCAGGCCCACGGCCAGCGCCGGCCGCGCCAGCGGCAGCGCCACGCGAAAGAACGCGCCGCGGCGGCTCTCGCCCAGCGTGCGCGCCGCTTCCAACAGGTGCGCCGGCTGGGTCATGAACATCGCGCGCGCCGTCATGTAGACGTACGGATAGAGCACGAAGCCCAGCACGAAGATCGCGCCCGGCATCGAGCGCAGGTCGGGCAGGCGGAACTGGCGCGGGCTGTCGAAGCCCAGCATCCAGCGGATCGCGCCCTGCACGGGGCCGATCGGGTGCAGCAGGTCGAGGTAGGCGAAGGCGACGATGTAGGTCGGCATCGCCAGCGGCAGCAGCAGCGCCCAGTTGAGCACGCCGCGGCCGGGAAAATCATGCGCCGTGACCAGCCAGGCGCAGCCGGTGCCGATCACGAGGACGAGGGTGCCGACGCCCGCGAGCAGCAGCGCCGTGTTGAGCGCCGCCTGCGGCAGCACGTGCGCGAACAGCGGCCCCCAGTGGCCGACGCCCGAGCCGAACGCGAGCCAGGCCAGCGTGAGCACCGGCGCGAGCACGCCGAGGGCGATCAGGAACGACGCGCAGCGCCATGCCGGGCCCGCGGCGCGCAGGCCCGGCGGCTGGCGCCGCGCAATCAGCATTCAGTTGCCGGCAAGGTGTGCCCGGCCATGCAAGGTCACTGGTCGAAGCCGACCTTGTCGACGAGGGCGCTGGCCTGCTTGCGGTACTTGGCAATCTCGGTCAACGGCAGCGGATCGACCTTCAGCTCGCCGATGGTCTGGCCGATGATCGGGTCGAGGGCCACGCCCTTGCGCACCGGGTACTCGTAGTTGGCGTCGGCGTACAGCGCCTGGGCCGGTTCCGACACCAGGAACTCGAGCAGCTTGACCGCGTTGGCGCGCTGCGGTGCGTTCTTGGCCACGGCCGCGCCGCTGATGTTCACATGCGTGCCGCCGCTCTTGGCGCTGGCAAAGGTCGGGCGGATCACCTTGATGGCGTCGCCCCACTTGCGCGCGTCGGTGCCTTCCTTGGCGCTCTTCATCTGACCCACGTAGTACGAGTTGGCCACGCCGATGTCGCAGATGCCGCCGAGGATGTCGCGCGCCACATCGCGGTCGCCGCCGGTGGCCTTGCGCGCCAGGTTGCCCTTGACGCCGCGCAGCCACTGCTCGGTCTTGGCTTCGCCGTCGTGCGCGATCATCGCGGCCACCAGGGCCGTGTTGTAGGGGTGCTGGCCGGCGCGGATGCAGACCTTGCCCTTGTACTTCGGGTTGGCCAGGTCTTCGTAGCGGAAACTGGTCAGCGGCTGGTTCTTGTCGGCGTACAGCACGCGTGCGCGCAGCGAGAGCGCGAACCACTGGCCGTCGGCGCCGCGCAGGTTGGCCGGAATGGCCGACTCGAGCGCGGCCGACTTCACCGGCTGCGTCACGCCGCCTTCGACGAGGTCGACGAGGTTGCCGATGTCCACCGTCATCAGCACGTCGGCCGGCGAGCGCGCGCCTTCGGCCTTCACGCGTTCCAGCAGGCCGTCCTTCACGAACACCGTGTTGACCTTGATCTTGCTCTGCGCGCTGAACGCCGAGATCAGCGGCTGGATCAGCGCCGGCTCGCGCGTCGTGTAGAGCGTGAGCTCGTCATTGGCGGCGTGCGCGGGCAGGGCGGAGAGGGCGAGCCAGGCGGCGGAAACGCCGAGGAGGGCGTGCGCCACGCGGCCCTGGGGGCCGGAACGGTCGGTCATGAAGAGGATCCTCCAGGTGCAGTGAGGTGTTCTAGGAAAGGCATCGGCGACGACGGAGCCCGTCGCTGATGCGAACAATTATCACTGACAGGGAGGAGCGGGTTTTCCTTTTGGCTTACAGCTTGAGGGCCTACTTGAAACGCCTCACCGCCCCGCCGGCACCTCGAACACCAGGCACGTCGTCGTCGCATGCGCATACAGCGTGCCGTCCGCCCCGACCAGCCGGGCCTCGGCGGTGGCGAGCTGCTTGCCGCAGTGGATCACCTTTCCCTCGGCGCGCACGCGCTGCACCTTCGGCGTGAGGCCCTTGACGTAGTTCACGCTGAGTTCGGCCGTCGTGTACGCGCGACCGGGCGGCATCATGGTGTGGACCGAGCAGCCCAGCGCCGAGTCGAGCATCGTGGCGACCCAGCCGCCGTGGATGGTGCCCAGCGGGTTCAGGTGCTGCGGCAGCGGCGTGCCCTGGAAGATGGCGATGCCCTTGCTGACCGAGACGATGGTGAAGTCCAGCGTCTTGGCGATGGCGGCGTAGGGAATCTCGCCGTTGAGCATGGCCTGCATGACCTCCAGGCCGGTCTTGCCGGCGACCTGCTCGGGGCGCGCGAGCCCGGGGCCGGGACCGCTCTCGAGGCGCTCGGCGATCTGCCGTTCTTCGGCGATCCATGCGTCGAGCAGATGGGAGGGGGTGTCGGTGAAAGCTTGCTGCGTCATGCCTGTGTTCCTGCTGGGGGCTTTGCGGGGAGGGGTTGATTGCATATGCAATAGTTGCACATACAATAATACCCCATGGACACACCCACCCAACCCCGCGGCTGCACCAGCTTCAAGACGCGCCAGCTGATGCGCCGCCTGACGCAGCACTACGACGCCGAGGTGTCGCGCAGCGGCCTCAAGACCACGCAGTACTCGCTGCTGTCGCACCTCAAGCGCCTGGGCCCGATGCGCCCGGTCGACCTGGCGGGCGAGCTGAAGATGACCGCGTCCACGCTGAGCCGCAACCTGCAGCCGTTGATCACCGCGGGCTGGGTGGCGCAAGTGGCGGGCGCCGATGCGCGCAGCCGGCTGGTGTCGCTCACCGACGCCGGCGACGCCAAGTGGCGCGAGGCGCAGCAGCACTGGAAGACGGCGCAGCTCAAGCTCAATGCGCTGCTGGGCGTGGAGCGCGTGCTGGCGCTGCATGCGCTCATCGACGAGTCGCTCGCGCTGCTGGGCACGGGCGAGCCGGTCGACGTGCAGGACTGACGCTTCCCACCACCTTCAGCAACGAACACGTTCCGCGTCTACGCAGCCGCGCGGCCGGATTTCCTGTCTCTTCGTTTCTCCCCCGACCCATTCCAACAGTTCCAGAGGTCCCATGTTCGCCACCCACGTCTCCGCATGGCTGCAGCGCCGCGGCATCCACTACGGCTGGATCGTCGCCGCCGTCACCTTCCTGACCATGCTCACCATGTCGGCCGCGCTCGGCCTGCCGGGCGCGATGATGAAGCCGCTCGGCGAGGAGTTCGGCTGGAGCACCGAGCAGATCTCGTCCGCGCTCGCGCTGCGCTTTGCCCTGTTCGGCCTCATGGGCCCGTTCGCCGCGGTGCTGATGGAGCGCTACGGCCTGCGCGCGGTGATGTGCGCCGGCCTCACGCTGGTCGGCCTGGGCATGGCGCTGGTCACCACGGCCTCGCAGCTGTGGCAGCTGTTCGTGCTGTGGAGCCTGATGCTCGGCCTGGGCACCGGCATGACGGCGCTGGTGCTCGGCGCCGTGGTGGCCAACCGCTGGTTCGTCGCGCGGCGCGGCCTGGTCGTGGGCATGCTCACGGCCAGCGCGGCCACCGGCCAGCTGGCCTTCCTGCCGCTGGCGGCCTGGATGATCGAGCACTGGGGCTGGCGCTCGGCCATCGTGCCGATCGTGGTGGGCAGCGTGGTGATCGCGCTGCTCGCGCTGTGCCTGGTGCGCAACCGGCCGTCGGACATCGGCCTGCTGCCCTACGGTGAAGCGCCCGGCACGCAGCCGGCGCCGGCACCCGCCTTCACGATGAACTTCGCCACGCCCTTTCGCGTGCTGCGCGAGGTGGCGACCAACCGCACCTTCCTGATCCTGGCCGGCACCTTCTTCATCTGCGGCCTGAGCACCAACGGCCTGGTGCAGACGCACTTCATCTCGCTGTGCGGCGACTACGGCATGAGCGCCGTGCCCGCCGCCTCGGTGCTCGCGATGATGGGCGCCTTCGACTTCGTCGGCACCATCCTGTCGGGCTGGCTGTCCGACCGCTACGACAACCGCAAGCTGCTCTTCTGGTACTACGGCCTGCGCGGGCTGTCGCTGTTCTGGCTGCCGCACTCCGAATTCACGATCTACGGCCTGGGGCTGTTCGCGATGTTCTACGGGCTGGACTGGATCGCCACCGTGCCGCCGACCGTCAAGCTCGCGGGCGCCGCTTTCGGCCCCGCGAAGGTCGGGCTGGTGTTCGGCTGGATCTTCGCGGCCCACCAGCTGGGCGCGGCCACCGCGGCCTACGGCGCGGGCTTTGCGCGCACGCTGCTGCTGACCTACACGCCCGCGCTGTACACGGCCGGCGCGGCCTGCCTGTTCGCGGCGCTGATCGTCATGGCGATCCGCCGTCCCGCCAAGACCGCCGCTGCACCGGCCGCGGCCACCACCAACGCCGCCGCGCGCGCCTGAACGCCGGAGACCCGCATGACCACCCCCCAACAAGCGAACGGCGACCTCGACCCGCGCACGCGCCGCCTGCTCGAGGCGCCCATCATCCCCACGTTGCTGCGGCTGGCCGCGCCCAATGTGCTCGTGATGCTGGCGCAGGCCTCCGTCGGGCTCATCGAGACCTACTTCGTCGGCAAGCTCGGCACCGACGCGCTGGCCGGCATGGCGCTGGTGTTCCCCATCGTCATGCTGATGCAGATGACCTCCAGCGGCGCGATGGGCGGCGGCATCGCCTCGTCGATCGCACGTGCGCTGGGCGCGCGCCGTCGGGGCGACGCCGATGCGCTGGTGTGGCACGCGGTGGTCATCGCGATCGGCTTCGGCCTGTGCTTCACGCTCGCGCTGCTGCTGGGCGGGCGCTGGCTCTACGGCGTGATGGGCGGCACCGGCGCCGCGCTGGAAGCCGCGCTCACGTATTCGAACTGGGTGTTCGCGGGCGCGGTGCTGGTGTGGCTGTTCAACTCGCTGTCCGCCATCATCCGCGGCACCGGCAACATGGCGGTGCCGGCCAACGTGACGGTGGTGGGCGTGGTGTTCCTCGTTCCGGCGTCGCCGCTGTTGATCTTCGGCATCGGGCCGTGGGGCGGCATGGGCATCGCGGGCGGCGCGCTGGCGCTGCTGCTGTATTACCTGCTGGGCTCGCTCGCGCTCATCGCCTACCTGCGCTCGCCGCGCAGCCTGCTGCGGCCCACGCTGGCGGCGTTCCAGATGCGCTGGCCGCTGTTCCGCGACATCCTGCGCATCGGGCTGGTGGGCACGGTGTCGACCGTGGCGACGAACCTGTCGATCGGCATCGCCACCGCGCTCACCGGCCATTTCGGCGCGGGCGCGCTGGCCGGCTACGGCACCGCGTCGCGGCTCGAGTACCTGCTGGTGCCGCTGGTGTTCGGCCTCGGTGCGCCGCTGGTCGCGATGGTCGGCACCTGCATGGGCGCGGGGCTGCGCGAGCGCGCGCTGCGCGCCACCTGGGCCGGTGCGGCGCTGGCCTTCGGCATGGCCGAGGTCATCGGGCTGGCCGCGGCGCTGTTCCCGCGTCCGTGGCTGATGCTGTTCGGCCACGACCCCGTGATGCTCGAGACCGGCGCACACTACCTGCGCGTGGTGGGGCCGCTGTACGGTTTCTTCGGCGTCGGGCTGGTGCTGTACTTCGCGTCGCAGGGCGCGGGCCGGCTGTTGTGGCCGGTGCTCGGCAACATCGCGCGGCTCGCCGTGGCGGGCACGGGCGGCTGGCTGGCGCTGCGCTGGGGCGGCGGGCTCACCGGCGTGTTCGCGGCGCAGGGCGTGGCGCTGGTGGTGTACGGCATCGTCATTGCCTCGGCCATCGCGGGCGGTGCGTGGTTCGGCCGCGTGGGCTGGCCGCGCACGACCCAAGGGCTGCTGCGCCGCGTGGCGCAGGCCTGAAGCGCTCTCGCTATCTCTTCATTAACGAAAGGCTCGTCATGCAGATCAAGGATTCCGTCGTCTTCATCACCGGTGCCAACCGGGGGCTCGGCCTGGCGTTCGCCAAGGCGGCACTCGCGGCCGGCGCCCGCAAGGTCTACGGGGCCGCGCGCGACCCCAAGAGCATCACGCTCGCGGGCGTCGTGCCCGTGGCGCTCGACGTCACGCAGCCCGCGCAGATCGAGGCCGCGGTGCGCGCCTGCGGCGACGTGACGCTGCTGGTCAACAACGCGGGCATCTCGCGCGGATCGAGCTTCCTGGGTTCGGCCGACGCGGTGGCCGCGGCGCGCGCCGAGTTCGAGACCAACTTCTTCGGCCCCTGGGCGCTCACGCAGGCCTTTGCGCCGGTGCTCGCGTCGAACGGCGGCGGTGCGGTCCTCAACGTGCTGTCGGCCCTGGCTTGGACGACGTTCCCCGGCGTGGCGACCTACAGCGCCACCAAGTCGGCGGCCTGGTCGCTGAGCAACGGATTGCGCAACGAACTGGCGGGACAGGGCACGCAGGTCACGAGCTTGCACGTGGCGCTCATGGACACCGACATGGCGGCGCGCCTGCCTGGCCCCAAGACCTCGCCTGACGACGCGGCGCGCCAGGCGCTGGCGGGCGTGGAAGCGGGGCTGCCCGAGGTGCTGGCCGATGAGGTCACGCGCCAACTCAAGCAGAGCCTGTCGACCGAGCGGCCCGCTTATGCGAGTCCGCCGGTCTGAAGTGCGTCAATAGCGGTAGGGGTTGTTCGGGCGACGGTCGTAACGGTTGGGCACACCGTCGCCGTCGTTGTCCCGGCGGCCGTGGCGACGGCCTTCCCAATCGCGGCGGCCGTGGTCGTAGTAACCGTGGCGACGCGGACCGTCGTAGTAGCCCGGGTGGTAGTGGCGCGGGGGCGGCGGCGGGGCGTAGTAGTGATGGCGCGGCGGCGGCGCGGGCGTCACGTACACCTGGGCCTGGATGAACGGGCCGCCGGCCTGGGCATGGGCCGGCGCGGTGAGGGCGGCCAGCGACAGCAGGGCGGCAGCACCGAAGGCGAATGTCAGCTTTTTCATGGCGACTCCTGGGGAGTGATTGCGATGCCTCATCGTCGCGCCATTATGTGAAGTTCTTGTAAGCCGGAAGCGAAATCGCATGAAGAGCTGTAAGCCGCTGCGCTCGCGCTTTTTCAGCGTTGCGGGGCCGGCAGCATGCGCCGCAGGGCTTCGAAGAACAGATCGGACTGTTCCCTCTCGCCCTGGATCTGCGCCGCCACATGCGCGGCCAGCTTGGCGTTGACGGGCACCAGCGGGCGCCCGGTCGATTGCGCGATCACCTGGTGCAGGCAGGCGCGCTCCAGGTAGTACAGGTCGTCGTAGGCATGCGCGATGGTGCCGCCCGCCACGATCACGCCGTGGTTCGCGAGAAAGGCCACGTCCTTG
The DNA here is from genome assembly GCF_059423605.1 of Variovorax sp. GW460-12-1-14-LB1. NCBI lineage: Bacteria > Pseudomonadati > Pseudomonadota > Betaproteobacteria > Burkholderiales > Comamonadaceae > Variovorax > Variovorax sp. GW460-12-1-14-LB1. The sequence continues at coordinate 2,182 of NZ_JBWKYF010000022.1, read as the reverse complement.
CCGGCCATGGCGCGCGCGATGCGCTCGCCCTCGGCGTCGTCCAGTGCCAGGCCGTTGTACTCGGCGTCGATGGCGATGCGGTTCATGTAGCGCATGGCGTTCTGGCTGGCGGTCGGGTCGAGCGCGCGGTCGACTGTGAGCGTCAGCGCCGTCGCATAGGGCATGTGGCAATGCAGCACCACGGCGTGGCCCGTGAGCCGGTGCACTGCGCCGTGGATGAAGAGGGCGGTGGGCTCCACGCGGTGGCGGCCCGCGAGCACTTCGCCGTGCACGTCGATCAGCACGATGTCGTCGGGGCCGATCTCGCTCCAGTGCAGACCGCGCGGGTTGATGAGGTAGCGGTCCTGCGCGCCCGGCAGCAACACGCTGAAATGGTTGCACACACCTTCGGACAGCCCGTGGTGGGCCGCGGCGCGCAATGCGAGCGCGAGGTCTTCGCGCAACTGGCGCACGGCGGGGCTGGCGTATTCGGAATCGGCGGACATCGCGGGGGTCTCCTTCTTTCTTGTGGTGGATGGGTCTTGTCGGATCAGGCGCGGACCAGCCCGGCCCAGGCCGCCACGAAGCGCTGCGCGTCCTCGCGCACGGCTGCGGCGGTCTTGCCGGGCTTGTAGAGCGACGAGCCGATGCCGAAGCCGGCGGCGCCGGCCGCGCGCCACGTGCCCATGTTGTCGGGCGCGATGCCGCCCACGGGCATCACGGGCGTGCCGGCGGGCAGCACCGCGAGCAGGGCCTTGACCACGGCGGGCGAGGCCAGCTCGGCCGGGAACAACTTGAGGCCCGTGGCGCCGGCCGCGAGCGCGCCGAAGGCCTCGGTCGGCGTCATCACGCCGGGCAGGCAGACCATGCCCAGGCGCGCGGCCTCGGCGATGACGTCGGCGTTGAAGTTGGGCGACACGATCAGCTCGCCGCCGGCCGCATGCACCTCGCGCACCTGCTTCGCGTCGAGCACGGTGCCCGCGCCGACCAGCGCGTTCGGAAAGCGCTGGCGCATCAGCGCGATGCTCTCCAGCGGCTGCGGCGAATTGAGCGGCACTTCGAGCAGCCGGAAGCCGGGCTCGACGATGGCGTCGCCCACGTCGGCGGCTTCGGCGGGCGAGAGGCCGCGCAGGATGGCCACGAGTGGCAGGGCCTGCATCGCGGCGTTGAATTTATCGAGGGGCGTGGTCATGGGGCGGGTGTCCTGTCGGTGTCGAGAAAGCCGGACAGCGTGTGCAGTCCGGCCCAGGTGGCTTCGGCGCCGAGCGTGCGCGTGGCGACGCCGGTGGCGCGCAGGGCCAGGGTGTAGCGTTGGGTGAGGGCGGAAGAGCCGATCAGCACGACCTCGCCGACGGCCTGTACGGATTGCGTGCGCAGTTCTTCGCCGATGAGCAGGCCCGACAGGTAGCTCGACAGCTCCTCTTTCGGCATGCGCTCGAACAGCGCGAGCGTGCGCGTGCCGAAGGCGTTGTGCAGCAGGCCGTGGCCGTTCTCGGAGCGCGTCACGCCTTCGAGGAACGCGGCTTCGTCGAGCGGCGCGGCCGCGTCGAGCGTGCGCCCCAGGATCGAGTGCTGGCTCAGCAGCGCGTAGAACTCGCCCGTCATGTAGGTGCGAAAGCCCGCGACGCGGCCTTTCTTGACCGTGGCCCATTTGTTGTGGGTGCCGGGCAGCACGAAGACGCCGTCGTCCAGGCCGGTGATCGTCATGGCGCCGAGGATCTGCACCTCTTCGCCGCGCATCACGTCGGGCACGCCGGCGTGTTCGTCGCTGAGGCCGGGCACGATGGCGATGCGCGCACCAGGGATCGCGGCGATGTCGATGATCTTGCGGCCCACTTCCACGCGGCCTGCGGGGCAGGGGCAGTAGGGCGCTTCGACCCAACCCTGCTTGCTGCCGGCCATGCCGGAGATCAGGCAGCGCGTGTCTGCCAGGCGCATCCAGTCGCCGAACAGCGACTCGAACACGGCAGGAAAGCCGCCCTCGGGCACGGTGAGGATGCCGCGGGCGTCGCTGCGCTCTTCGATGACCTGCCCGCTCGGGTCGAGCAATGCACCGCGTAGCGAGCTTGTGCCCCAGTCGATGGCGATGAGTCTTGTCATGTCTGTCGTCTTTGAGAGGTTGTTCGGGGCGCGTGCCCAGGCCACCGGGTACTTCCCTCCGCGAATGTCCCCCGGGGCTTCGCCCCTCCTCCTTGATTTCGCT
>NZ_JBWKYF010000021.1:0-93633 GCF_059423605.1 Variovorax sp. GW460-12-1-14-LB1 | reverse complement strand
GGCCACCGGGTACTTCCCTCCGCGAATGTCCCCCGGGGCTTCGCCCCTCCTCCTTGATTTCGCTGCGGGAAGCACCCGGTGTCCTGCGCACGGGAAGGGCGGTGGGTCATTTCAATGCGAATGGCCGTGGGAATGGTCGTGACCGTGGCCGTGATCGTCGTCGAGCAGCTCGGGGGCGAGCACGAGGGGCTTCGGGCCGCTGCTGTGCGAGTGCCCGTGGTCGTGACTGTGGTCATGGTCATGGCTGTGGCCGCCATGCGAATGCCCCTGCGCCCCATACGCGCCGCCTTCGGGCTCGAAGGCTTCCTCGACGGCGACGACGATCAGGTGCATCGAACGCAGCATGTCGGCCAGCACGTGGTCGGGTTCGATCTTCAGGTGGTCGGGCTTGAGCTCGATCGGCACATGCCGGTTGCCCAGGTGGTAGGCCGCGCGCGTCAGGTCGAAGGGCGTGCCGTGGGCGGTGCAGTGCGTGATGCGCAGCACGGGCTGCGGCGCCGCGATCACGCGCACCAGCGAGCCGTCTTCCGCGACCAGCACGTCGCCGCCGCGCACCGCGGTGCCGCGCGGCAGGAAGATGCCGATCTGCCGGCCCTGCGAGTCGGTGGCGTCGAAACGGCTTTTCTGGCGCACGTCCCAGTCGAGTTCGATGGTGGCGGCACGCTTGAGCAGCACGGGCGCGAGACCGCGGCCCTGGGGCATGAGTTTGTTGGCGGTGAGCATGGCGGGTTGCGACTCCAGATGAGGCGGAATAATATAACGCTTGTTATAACTTTTGCTCGTGGGAGTCCGCCATGTCCGCACTCAAACTGACCCAGATCGGCAACTCGGTCGGTGTCATCCTGCCCAAGGAGGTGCTGGCCAGCATGAAGGTCGGCAAGGGCGACACGGTCTACCTCACGCAGGCCGCGGGTGGCGGCTTCACGCTCACGCCGTACGACGACGCCTTCGAACGCCAGATGGAGGCGGCGCGGCGCGTCATGAAGAAGCGGCGCAACGTGCTGCGCGAGCTGGCGAAATGAGCGCGGCCAACCAGGCCTGGGTCTGGCTCAGCCTGCAGTTGATTCATGCGGTGCATGAAGAGCAGTTGGCCGAGCATGGCGGGCCGGCGGGCGTGCGCGACGAGGGCCTTCTGGCCTCGGCCATGGGCCGGCCGCAGAACCGCGCGCTGTACGAATCGCCCGATGCGGCCACGCTGGCCGCAGCCTATGCCTTCGGCATCGCGCGCAACCACCCCTTCACGGACGGCAACAAGCGAACCGCTTTCGTCGCGATGGAAGTGTTCCTCGACCTCAATGGCTTCGAGTTGGTGGCGTCCGACCACGACTGCGTGCTCATCACGCTGAAGCTCGCCGAAGGCGGGCTGGACGAAGACGCGCTCGCCCAGTGGATTCGCGAGCACCTGGGGCCACGCAACGACTGAAGTGGCGCGCGCGGCGCGGGTGAGTGAAAACGCAGGCATGGGCACGGTGTAACAAGGGTTCTTCCTCCCGTAGCAAGTACCGGGCCCCGCGCGGGGCTTGCTTGCGCGCGCCATCCGCCCCAGCATCCGCCTCATGAACAGCCTGGCCTACCTGACGACCGACGTCGCGACCCCGCTGCGTTTCGACTACTGGCACGACGTCGTGTGCCGCCACTGCATTCCCGCGGCCAGCCGTGCGATGACGGCCGAGCCGTTCGAAGGGCGGCTCGACGTGCGCGAGGTGGGCGCGGTCAGCGTCAACCGCATGTCGGCGCCGATGCATCACTGGTCGCGCGACGCGCCCCACCTGCGCCGGCACCCACTGGACGACCTGTGGCTGGCGTTCGTGCAGGAGGGCGAGGGCACCTTGGTGCAAGGCGGGCGGCAGGGGCGGCTGCGCAGTGGCGACATGGTGCTCTACGACGCGGGCCGGCCGTTCGAATGCACGATGGACGCGCGCTCGGTCTACCTGGCGCGCATGCCGCGCCGGCTGCTGCTGCGGCGCTTCGTGAAGGCCGAGGACTTCACCGCCCGCACCATCGCCGCGGACCGCCCCGGCGCGGCGCCGCTGCACGCGATGCTTCGGGAGACGGCGAACCCGGCCTTTGCGCAGCCGCATTCCGTCGCCGCCGAGCGCTTCGGCGGCGCGCTCATCGATCTGCTGGCCGTGACGCTCGAACTCCAGCAGGACGGGACTGGTGACGCCAGCGCCGAGCATGGCCTGCACGCACGCATGACGGCTTACATCGAGCGCCATCTGGACGACCCGGCGCTGTCGCTCGAGGCGCTGGCGCAGGCGCACCACGTCTCGGCGCGCACCGTGGCGCGGGCGTTCGCGCGCCAGGGCGCCACGGCGATGGGCGCGGTCTGGCAGGCGCGCCTGGCGGCCAGCCGCGAGGCGCTGGTGGGTGGGCGCGCGCACAGCGTGACCGACGTCGCGTTCCAGCACGGGTTTTCCGACCTGTCGCATTTCAGCCGGGTCTTCCGCAAGGCCTACGGCTGCGCGCCGCACACGCTGCTGAAGCCGCGCTGAGCGCCGCGCGCGGGGTGTCCGCCCCAGCACAAGTGCATGTCCGGAAGAGACCAGCGCGGGCCGCCGCGCGCCGATAAGGTTCGCCCGGGGTGGCAGGTTCTGCCACTTGGATTCGGACCTTCTTTCTCAACCCTACACACGCGGGAGTCAGTCATGGCGGACAAGGAATTGCATCATCTCGAACTGCTGGAAGTCGGCCGGCAGATCCAGTCGCGCGAGCGCTCGTCGGAAGAGGTCACGCGCGCCATGCTCGCGCGCATCGAGGCCGTCGACGGCCGGCTGCGCAGCTATGCGACGCGCATGGACGCGCAGGCGCTCGACGAGGCGCGCCGTGCCGACACCGAGATCGCCGCCGGCCGTGCGCGCGGTCCGCTGCACGGCGTGCCGCTGGCCGTGAAAGATCTGCTGTGGACCGAGGGCGTGCCGAGCGCGCACGGCATGACGATCCACAAGGCGTTCCGCCCGACGGAAGACGCGACCGTGGTGCACCGCCTGCGCGAGGCTGGCGCAGTGATCCTGGGCAAGCTGCAGCAGACCGAAGGCGCCTTTGCCGACCACCATCCGCAGATCGCGTCGCCGGTCAACCCGTGGGACGCCACGCTGTGGCCCGGCGTGTCGTCCAGCGGCTCGGGCGTGGCCACGGCGGCGGGGCTGTGCTTCGGCGCGCTGGGCACCGACACGGGCGGATCGATCCGCTTTCCGTCGGCGGCCAACGGCATCACCGGCCTGAAGCCGACGTGGGGGCGGGTGAGCCGCCACGGCGCCTTCGAACTCGCCGCCTCGCTCGACCACATCGGCCCGATGACGCGCAGCGCGGCCGACGCGGGCGCGATGCTGGCGGCCATCGCGGGCGCCGACCCGCGCGACCCGACGGCCAGCACGGTGCCGGTGCCCGACTACCTGGCAACGATGACGCGCGGCCTGGCCGGCCTGCGCGTGGGCATCGACCCTGCGTGGACGCTGGACCGCGTGGACGCACCCACGCGCGCCACGCTGGCGGCCGCGATCCGCACGGTGGAGTCGCTGGGCGCCTCGGTGCGCGAGGTGGTGTTTCCCGACACGACGCAGGCGGTGCTCGACTGGTCGCCGCTGTGCGCGGTCGAGACCGCCGTGGCGCACGAGGCCACGTACCCGTCGCGGCGTGACGAGTACGGCCCGGGCCTCTCGGGGCTGATCGACCTGGGCCTGTCGCAAAGCGCCACCGACTACCAGAAGCTGCTGCTGCGCCGCGCCGATTTCACCGGCCGCGTGCGCACGTTTTTCGAACAGGTCGACCTGCTGCTGATCCCGGCCATTCCTTTCGCGGCGCCGACGCTCGAGCGTGCCGGCCAGCTCGGCGTGGACCCGGAGCTGCTGGCGGGCATGCTGCGCTACACCTGCCCGTTCGACCTCACGGGCAGCCCCACGCTCACCTTGCCGGGCGGCGCCACCGAGGCGGGCGTGCCGGTGGCCTTCCAGTTCGTAGCGCCGCACTTCGGCGAAGACCTGCTGGTGCGCGCGGGCTGGGCGTTCCAGCGGGCGACCGACTGGCACCGCCGGCACCCGGACGTGTAAGTCGTCAGAACAGAAAGTAGCGCTGCGCCATCGGCAGCACCTTGGCCGGCTCGCAGGTCAGCAGCTGGCCGTCGGCGCGCACGGCGTAGGTCTGCGCGTCGATCTCCATCTTCGGCGTGTAGCCGTTGTGGATCAGGTCCTGCTTGCGCACGTTGCGGATGTTCTTCACGGCGCTCAGGTGCTTGCTCAGGCCGTAGCGCTCCTTGATGCCCGCGGCCAGCCCGGCCTGCGAGACGAAGGTCAGCGAGCTCTTCGCCAGCGAGCCGCCGTAGGCGCCGAACATCGGCCGGAAGTGCACCGGCTGCGGCGTGGGAATCGACGCGCTGGGATCGCCCATGGCGGCCATCGCGATGGTGCCGCCCTTGATGATGGTGAAGGGCTTCACGCCGAAGAAGGCCGGCTTCCAGACAACGAGGTCGGCCCACTTGCCGATTTCGATGGAGCCCACCTCGTGTGCGATGCCGTGCGCGAGGGCCGGGTTGATCGTGTACTTGGCCACGTAGCGCCGCGCGCGGAAGTTGTCGTTGCGCTCGCTGTCCTCGGGCAGCGTGCCGCGCTGCTGCTTCATCTTGTGCGCGGTCTGCCAGGTGCGGATCACCACCTCGCCGACACGGCCCATGGCCTGGCTGTCGGAGCTGAACATGCTGATCGCGCCCAGGTCGTGCAGCACGTCCTCGGCGGCGATGGTTTCCTTGCGGATGCGCGACTCGGCAAAGGCCAGGTCTTCGGCGATACCGGCGTCCAGGTGGTGGCAGACCATGAGCATGTCGACGTGCTCGTCGAGCGTGTTCACGGTGTAGGGCATCGTCGGGTTGGTCGACGAGGGCAGGAAGTTCGACTCGCCCACCACGCGCAGGATGTCGGGCGCATGGCCGCCGCCCGCGCCCTCGGTATGGAAGGCGCAGATGGCGCGCCCGCCCACGGCGGCGATGGTGTTCTCGACGAAGCCCGATTCGTTCAGCGTGTCGCTGTGGATCGCCACCTGCGTGTCGGTGGCGTCGGCCACGTCCAGGCAGTTGCTGATGGCCGACGGCGTGGTGCCCCAGTCTTCGTGCAGCTTCAGGCCCATGACGCCGGCCTCGATCTGCTCGTGCAGCGCATCGGGCAGGCTGGCGTTGCCCTTGCCGAGAAAGCCCAGGTTCATCGGGAACGCGTCGGCCGCCTGCAGCATGCGCTCGATGTGCCAGGGGCCGGGCGTCGCGGTGGTCGCGAAGGTGCCGGTGGCCGGGCCGGTGCCGCCGCCGAGCATGGTCGTCACGCCCGAGGCCAGCGCCTCCTCGATCTGCTGCGGGCAGATGAAGTGGATGTGGCTGTCGATGCCGCCCGCGGTGACGATGGTGCCTTCGCAGCTGATGATCTCGGTGCCCGGGCCGATGACGATGTCCACGCCCGGTTGCACGTCGGGGTTGCCGGCCTTGCCGATGGCGGCGATGCGGCCGTCCTTCAGGCCGATGTCGGCCTTCACGATGCCCCAGTGGTCGAGGATCAACGCGTTGGTCATCACCGTGTCGACGGCGCCCTGCGCGCGCGTGCGCTGCGACTGCGCCATGCCGTCGCGGATCGTCTTGCCGCCGCCGAACTTCACCTCTTCGCCGTAGCCGCCGGCGCGCAGCGTGTAGTCGGCTTCGACTTCGATCAGCAGGTCGGTGTCCGCAAGGCGGACCCGGTCGCCCACGGTGGGGCCGAAGATTTCTGCGTAGGCGCGCCTGCCTATGGTTGCCATGTCGTTCCTTGTTTTGCAGGAGAGGTCGCAGGCCGTGGTTCAGCAGGGCCGGTGAAGTTCAAGAGATCGCGCATCGATGCAAGGGCCAATGCGACGAATGCGATGGCGCACATGCGGTGCGTGATGTGCGTCCAGCGCTGGCCGGCCCGGCCGAAAAGCTTGGCGACGACGCCCGCGCACACGAAACACCAGAACACCGATGCCGTCATGAAGCCTGCGAAGAAAACCGTGTATTGAGATGCAGTCGGCTCGTTCATGCCGAGGCCGGCCATCGCACTCCCGAGCGCGGCCCAATACGCAAGGTTCTGGGGATTGGTGACGGAAAGGACCACGCCCGAGCGCAGTGCTCGCCCAGCGGGCGCTGGTTGCGAACCGTCAATGGTGGTATCGCGCTTCGCCGCACGCCAACTATCCGTTGCGAGCCACAGGAGATAGAGCACGCCGGCAATACCCAACGGCCAACGCAAAGCATCGATTTGCATCAGCATGCCTGCGCCGGCCAAGCCGAGAACAGCCCACAGCGCGTCGCCAACGAGCGAGCCGATCTGGACAGCGAATGCAGGGCGGAAGCCGCCCTGCATTCCCTGACGGACCGTTTCCGCGAAAACGGCGCCCGGCGCGGCATTGAAAACCAGGCCCAGAAAAAATGCGGAGATCGCGAGCGACAGCATGCCGATGTCAGCTCAGAGCTTGCCTTGAACCAGGCCGCGAAAGCCGTAGACGATGCGATCGCCCGAGAAGTCGACCAGCTCGACCGTGCGTTGCTGCCCCGGCTCGAAGCGCACCGCGGCGCCCGAGGCGATGTTCAGCCGCATGCCGCGCGCGGCGGCGCGGTCGAAGTCGAGCGCGCCGTTGGTTTCGGCGAAGTGGTAGTGCGAGCCGACCTGGATCGGCCGGTCGGCTGTGTTGCGCACCACCAGCGTGAGGGCGCGGCGGCCGGGGTTGAGCGTGTGCTCGCCGTCGTCGGTGAAAAGTTCGCCGGGCGTCATGGCCGCCTCAGATTGCCTGGGCCAGCAGAGTGGCGCCGAGGCCGACAACGGCAGCGCCGGCCACGCGGGGCAGCCACGCGTTGGCGTGGCGCAGTGCCCAGCCCAGCGCGATGCCGGCCGCGTGCAGCAGCAGCGTGGCGCTGACCATGCCGGCCAGCGTGAGGGCCGCGCCGTGCTCGCCCGCCAGCTCGTGGCCGTGCGCCACGCCGTGGAAGACGGCAAACAGGCCCACCACGGCCATGGCGACGCCGGCCGGCAGGTGCACGCGCGTGGCGACCAGCAGGCCCAGCACCAGCAGCGAGGCGGCGATCATCGGTTCCACCGCCGGCAGCTGCACGCCGGCCAGCCCGGCCAGCGCGCCCGCGAGCAGCATGCCCGCGAAGGCCAGCGGCGCCCACAGCAGGTCGGGCCAGGCGCGGCGCGCGACCAGCGCGCTCCACAGGCCCACCGCGACCATCGCCGCGAGGTGATCGGCGCCGGTGAGCGGGTGCATGAAGCCAGTGACGAAACCGTGGTGCACGCCGCCGTCGACGCCGGTGTGGGCGCTGGCGGCCAGCGGCAGGAGGAGGGCGGAGAGCAGGGCGGAAGTCTTTGCGAAGCGCATGGAGGGATCTTTCTTTCTTCTTGTGGCGGAGGTTCAGACGATCGGCTGGTGGACGGTCACGAGCTTGGTGCCGTCGGGAAAGCTGGCTTCGACCTGGATGTCCGGGATCATGTCGGCGATGCCGTCCATCACGTCGGCGCGGGTGAGCACGCTGCGGCCCTCGCTCATCAGCTCGGCGACGCTCTTGCCGTCGCGGGCACCTTCCATCACGGCGGCGGTGATCAGCGCGACGGCTTCGGGGTAGTTGAGCTTGAGCCCGCGCGCCTTGCGGCGTTCGGCCAGCAGCGCGGCCGTGAAGATCAGCAGCTTGTCTTTTTCGCGCGGGGTCAGTTCCATGGCGGGGGTGGGGTCGGGTGGCGGTCGGTGATTATGGGCAAGGCTGTGGCTTTGCAACAGTCGTGCCCTGTTCGCCAAATGCCGTACCCGGTGGCACGGAAGCTGCACCGAAACGGTGTGAATTCCGCCGACCCACCTCTCCTGACCGACGACGCTCCCCAGCGCATCGTCAAGGTGCGGCGCGACTACAACAGCTGGGTCGCGAGCGAAACACTGGAGGACTACGCGCTGCGCTACACGCCGCAGCGCTTTCGCAAATGGTCCGAATGGCGGGTGGCCAACACGGCCTTCGGGGCGGCCTCGTTCCTGGTGCTGGAGGCGGTCGGCGCCACGCTGCTGGTGCAGTACGGCTTCGCCAACGCCTTCTGGGCGATCCTGGTCACGGGGCTCATCATCTTCCTGGCGGGGCTGCCGATCAGCGTGTACGCGGCGCGCTACGGCCTGGACATGGACCTGCTCACGCGCGGCGCCGGCTTTGGCTACATCGGCTCCACGCTCACCTCGCTGATCTACGCGAGCTTCACCTTCATCTTCTTCGCGCTCGAGGCGGCCGTGATGGCCTACGCGCTCGAGCTGGCGCTGGGCATTCCGCCGGTGTGGGGCTACCTGGTGTGCGCGCTGGTGGTGATTCCGCTGGTCACGCACGGGGTGTCGGTGATCAGCCGGCTGCAGCTGTGGACGCAGCCGCTGTGGCTGCTGATGCTGGTGGTGCCCTTCGTCTTCGTGCTCGTGCGCGATCCTGGTGCGTTCGCGGGCATCACGCACTACAGCGGGGCGAAGTCGGGCGCACAAGGATTCAACTTGCACCTGTTCGGTGCCGCACTGACGGTCGGCATCGCGCTCATCACGCAGATGGGCGAGCAGGCCGACTACCTGCGCTTCATGCCCGCGCGCACCGCGGGCACGGCACGCCGCTGGTGGGCCGGCGTGCTGGCGGGCGGGCCGGGCTGGGTGGTGCTGGGCGTGGTCAAGATGCTGGGCGGGGCGGCGCTGGCCTACCTGGCGATCACGCACATGGTGCCGGTGGAGCGCGCGGTCGACCCGAACCAGATGTACCTGGCGGCCTACGAGTACGTGTTCCCGAGCTACGGCTGGGCGGTGGCGGCGACGGCGCTGTTCGTGGTGGTCTCGCAGCTGAAGATCAACGTGACGAACGCCTACGCGGGCTCGCTGGCCTGGAGCAACTTCTTCTCGCGCGTGGCGCACAGCCACCCGGGGCGCGTGGTGTGGGTGGTGTTCAACGCGCTCATCGCCTTCATGCTGATGGAGATGAACGTGTTCGAGGCGCTGGGCGACGTGCTCGGGCTCTTCGCCAACATCGCCATCGCCTGGATGATGGCCGTGGTGGCCGACCTGGTCGTCAACAAGCCGCTGGGGCTGTCGCCGCCGGGCATCGAGTTCAAGCGCGCGCACCTGTGGGACATCAACCCGGTGGGCGTGGGCGCGATGGCGCTGGCGTCGGTGCTGTCGATCACGGCGCACCTGGGCGTGTTCGGGCCACTGGCGCAGGCCTTCTCGGCGCTGATCGCGCTGGGCACGGCGTTGGTGGCGTCGCCGCTGCTGGCGTGGGCCACGGGCGGCAGGTACTACCTGGCGCGCACCTCTGATGCCGGCGGCTCCGTGCTGTTCGCGCCGGCCGCGGGCGGGCGCAAGGTGCGCTGGGCGCGGGTCGAGCCATCGCCGGACGAGGGCGGCAGCTACCAGCGCCTGAAGGTGCAGCACTGCGTGATCTGCGAGCGCGAGTACGAAGGCCCCGACATGGCGCACTGCCCGGCCTACCAGGGCGCGATCTGTTCGCTGTGCTGCACGCTCGACGCGCGCTGCGGCGACCTGTGCAAGCCGCACGCGAGCCTGTCGGCGCAGTGGTCCGCGGTGCTGCGCTGGCTGCTGCCGCGCCGCAGCTGGCGCTACCTCGACACGGGGCTCGGGCACTTCCTGCTGCTGATGCTGGTCATCGTGCCGCTGCTGGCCGTGGTGTTCGGCGTGCTCTACCAGCAGGAGCTGCGGGCCTTGAGCGAAGGCGCACTCGCGCTGGCGGCGCAGGCCGACGTGGGCGGGGCGCTGGTCGCGGTGCAGCAGGCGTCGTTGCGTTCGGGCTTTCTCAAGGCCTACATGGCGCTGCTGGTCATCGCGGGCATCGTCGCGTGGTGGCTGGTGCTGGCGCACCAGAGCCGCAAGGTGGCGCAGGAAGAATCGAACCGCCAGACCCACCTGCTGGTGCGTGAGATTGCGCTGCACCGCGAGACCGACCGCGCACTGCAGGACGCCAAGCAGAGCGCCGAAGAGGCCCGCGAGATCGCCGAGCACGCCAAGCTCGCGGCCGACCAGGCGCGGCGCGCGGCGGACCTCGCGAACCAGGCCAAGAGCCGCTACATCAGCGCCATCAGCCACGAGCTGCGCACGCCGCTCAACAGCATCCTGGGCTACGCGCAGCTCATGGGCGAAGACCACTCGGTGCCGCCGCACCGCCAGCAGGCGGTGGCCGTGATCAAGCGCGGCGGCGAGCACCTGCTGTCGCTCATCGAGGGCACGCTGGCCATCGCCCACATCGAGGCCGGCAAGCTCACGCTGGACGCGCGGCCGATGCGCTTTGCCGATGCGATGCGCGAGCTGGCCGACATGTTCGAGCTGCAGGCGGCCGAGAAGGGCCTGCGCTTTCGCTTCGAGGCGGCCGGTGCGCTGCCCGACGTGGTGCGCGCCGACGAAAAACGCGTGAGCCAGATCCTCATCAACCTGCTGGGCAACGCGATCAAGTTCACGGCGGCGGGGCAGGTGACCTTGCGCATTTCGTACGCGCGCGAGTTCGCCGCCATCGAGATCGAGGACACCGGGCCGGGCATGACGGCGGCCGACATCGAGCGCATCTTCGAGCCCTTTGCGCGTGGCCACGCGGCGGTGTCGTCGGCGCCGGGCGCGGGCCTGGGCCTGACCATCGCGAAGATGCTGACCGACCTGATGGGCGGCGAGATGAAGGTGCGCAGCACGCCGGGCGAGGGCTCGCTGTTCTGCGTGCGGCTGTTCCTGCCGCGCGTGCACGAGGCGGTGGCGGGCAGTGCGCGCATTGCACCGGCACCGCGCGCGCGGCGCGGCTACGAGGGCGCGCGCCGGCGCTTGCTGGTGGTCGACAACGAGGAGGCCGACCGCGAGCTGCTGGGCCATGTGCTCGCGCCGCTGGGCTTCGAGCTGCGCAGCGCGGCCAGCGGGCACGATGCGCTGGACCTCATCGCCGCCGGCTACCGGCCCGACGCCATGTTCGTCGACCTCGCGATGCCCGGCATCGACGGCTGGGAGACCATCCGCCGCGCGCGCAAGCTGGGGCTGGTCGAGGCGTCGGTGGCCATCGTCTCGGCCAACGCTTTCGACAAGGGCCTGGACAACGACGTGGGCATTGCGCCCGAAGATTTCTTCGTCAAGCCTGTGCGCCACACCGAACTGCTCGACTGGCTGGAGCGTCGGCTGGCCCTGCAGTGGACCGACACCGCTGACCGGCCCGCGCCCGCCGTGGCCGCGCCGCGCGCGATGCAGCCGCCGTCGCTCGCGCGCCTGCGCGCGCTCGACGAGGCCGTGGGCCTGGGTTACTTCCGGGGCATCATGAACCAGCTCGACGACATCGACGCCGCGCAGCCCGAGTGCGCCGCGTGGACCGAGGCCCAGCGCGCGCTGGCCCGCCAGTTCCAGTTCGAAGCCATGGGCCGCGCGCTGGCCGAAGCCGCCGAGGGCGCCGCATGACCCTGTTGTCTCCACCGACCATGCCCGCTTCGCCGCTCGCCCGCACGCTGCGCGAGCAGCAGGGCGCCCACGGCGACCTGGTGCTGATCGTCGACGACGTGCCCGACAACCTCGCCGTGCTGCACGACGCGCTCGACGAATCGGGCTACACCGTGCTCATCGCCACGAACGGCGAGCAGGCGCTGCAGCGCGCCGCGCAGGCGCGCCCCGACATCGTGCTGCTCGACGCGATGATGCCGGGCATCGACGGCTTCGAAGTGGCGCGCCGGCTCAAGGCCGATGTGGCCACCGCGCACATCCCCATCGTGTTCATGACCGGCCTGACCGAAACCGAGCACCTCGTGGCCGCGCTCGAGGCGGGCGGGGTCGACTACGTCACCAAGCCGATCAAGCCGAAGGAGGTGCTGGCGCGCATGAACGTGCACCTGCAGGGCGCGCGCCGCGCGCGGCAGGAGGCGCACCAGGCGGGGCAGGCACGCAATGCGCTCGACGCCTTCGGCTACGCGAGCATCACGGTGCGGCTGCCCGAGGGGCGGCTGATCTGGCAGACGGCGCTGGCGCGCGACCTGCTGGCGCGCTACTGCGAGACGCAGGCGCCCGAGACGCCGCCGGCGGTGCTCGGCTGGCTGCGCCAGCACGCGCCCGACGCCCGCGCGCGCGGCATCGAGCCGCCCGCGCTGGTCATCGCGCAGGGCGCGCGCAGCCTGAGCCTGCGGCTGCACCGCCAGACCGGCGAGGACGACACCGGCGACGAATGGATGATCGTCATGCGCGAGGTCTCCGACACCGCCGTGATCGAGGCCATGAGCCTGAGCCTGAAGCTCACGGCGCGCGAGGCCGAGGTGCTGTACTGGGTGGTCAAGGGCAAGACCAACAAGGACATCGGCGAGATCCTCGGCAGCAGCCCGGCCACCGCCAAGAAGCACCTGGAGCGCGTGTACGTGAAGCTGGGCGTGGAGACGCGCACGGCAGCAGCCGGCGTGGCGATCAAGCGCATCCGCGAGCTGCAGCCGCAGTTCGAACTCTGAAGGGTGGGGGATGGCGTTGCCGCGTCATAGCGCGGACTTTCCGGCTTCCTAGAATGAGGCAGGGCTCTCCGAGGGAAGCACGAAATGAAGAACAACAACACGCGCACCGCACGCCTGCTCCTGGCCGCCTTCGCGGCGCTGCCGGGCCTGGGTGCACAAGCCGCCGGCCACTTCGATGTCGACGACGCCGGCACGCTCGACCCGGCCAGTGCCAGTACGAGACCTGGTGGGGCCGCAGCGGCGCCGGGCCGGTCACGACGGGTTTCCATGTCGGGCCGGCCTGCCGGGTCGGGCCGGTCGAGCTGGGGCTGAATTTCGACCGGCTGTCGGCGCAGGGCGTCCATTCGGTCACGGGCGGCCCGCAGCTCAAGTGGACCTTTGCCGGCGCGGCCGCCGACGCGCCTTTCAGCGCCGCCGTGTCGATGGGCGCGGTGGCCGACCTGCGGCGCGGCGGTCGCTGGGGCGGCCAGTTGGTGGTGCCGCTGACCTGGCGGCCCACGGCCAGCCTGCAGATTCATGCCAACTTGGGCGCCGATTGGGCGCTGGGCACCGGCGCGCGCACGCCGCGCGGCGGCCTGGCCGTGGAGTGGGCGCTGAACGACGCCGTGTCGCTGATCGCCGAGCGCCACCGGGCCGGGGGCCTGTGGACCTCGCGCGTGGGCGGCCGTTTCAGCCTGACGCCGCTGATCAGTGTCGACATCAGCACCTCGCGCACCGGGCCGCAGGGCGTGCGCGGCGTGGTGATCGGGCTGAACCACGAATTCACCTGGAAATGAAATAAGTGAAGGAAAACTGAAATCCGCTGCAATGGGATGAACTCCCGTATCGTGGATTTCGTTGATTTTGAATAAGATTCCGTCACATTTATTAACGAGTCAACGATCCGTGACCCCATCGCCCGTCCTGGACTTCAAGTTCACCGCGCCGCCGGAGAGCCCCGCGCAGACCTTCCTGCCGGGGCGGCCGGCCGGGGTGCTCGGCCGCTCGTTCACGCCGCAGCGCAATCCGCGCCTGCAGGGGCTGCAGTGCCTGCGCTGCGACGCGCTGTACCCGGTCACGCTCGCCAACGACGGCTGCCCGGCCTGCCGGCAGGCCGGCTTTCACGTCGGGCTGCGCGCCAGCTACCGGCCCGGCGGCCCGGACGTGGTGCCGATGCCGTACGTGCAGGGCTTTTCGCTCGGCGAGGGCAACACGCCGCTGCACGACATGCCCGAGCTCGCGCGGCAGTTCGACATCGCGCGCCTGAGCATCAAGGACGAATCGCGCAACCCGACCGGCTCACCCAAGGACCGGCTGACCGCGATGGGCGTGGCGCAGGCGCTGGACGCCGGCGCCCACACGCTGGTGCTCGCCTCGTCGGGCAACACGGCGGTATCGGCGGCGCACTACGCCTGGGCCGCGGGGCTCGGTTGCGAGGTGGCCTCCTACGAGGCGATGCCCGCCACCTATGCCCGCCAGCTCGACGCGCTGGGCGCGCGGCGCTATGTGTTCGCCGACAACACCGGCCGCTGGGGCTTCGTGCGCGAGCGCTCGCAGTACCCGGGGTATTTCGCGCTCTCCAACTACCGCCTGCCGGCGCTGGGCAGCGCGCCCTTGGGCGTGGAGGGCTACAAGGCCATCGCCGAAGAGTGCCTGAAGGACGGCGGCCTGCCTGATCACGTCGTGGTGCCGACCGGCCGCGGCGACATGGCGTGGGGCATCTACGCCGGTTTTCGCGAGCTGCTGGCGGCGGGGCGCATCGCGCGCCTGCCGCGGATGTGGCTGGTCGAGCCCTTTCCGCGGCTGTCGCGCGTGCTCGGCGGCGGGGCGCTCAACGGCAGCTACCCCGGTCGCACGGCGCAGCTGTCGAGCGCGGGCGCGACGGTCACTTATCTGCAATGGCAGGCCGCCACGGCCAGCGGCGGCGGTGCCGTGGTGGTGGGCGACGACGAAGCCCGCGCGGCGCGGCGGCTGCTCACTGCGGCCGGCGTGAGCGCCGAACTCGCGGCGGCGGCGGGCCTGGGGGCCGTGCGGCAGCTGCGCGAGGCCGAGACCATCGCGGCCGATGCGCATGTCGTGATGGTGCTGACCTCCGACGCATCGAGCGACCCGAGCTGGCCCGATCGCGCCGTGGCCGCCTGAGGCGGTGCGCGACCCCGGGGCTCAGCGCCCCGTGTGCACCTTGATGCGGATCGTCGCGACGTCCCAGCCCCGGTTCTTCAGCCGCGTGACCAGCATCGGCGACAGCTGCCGCAGCTTGGCGGCCGCGGCGCTGCCCTTGACCAGCAGGCACCACACGTCGCCCTCGGCCGGCCCGGGCTGGATGGCCGCGCGCATGGCCGGCGGAATCAACCCTTCGATCGCCTTCAGCCGCTCGGCCGTGTCCCGCGCGCGCGCCATCAGGCTCCCCAGGGTGGGGGCGCCTGCCGCAGCATCGTGCAGTGAAATGGCGGGGGGCAGTCGGCGATACATGGGTAATCCAGGGGTTAGAAACAAGACAGCTAAAATGCCCGGTTTGCCGACGCGTGCGTCGGCGTTTGTTCCGGAACGGGGCCATCCGACTTCGAGACTTGCGAAGCTTGCATTCGAAGAAGGTGCGCCCAACTGCTTTCACCATATCTTAGGGAATCCGGTCGCAGTGCCTGTCGTGTCAGGTGCCCGCCCCTCTCCACGCCCATGGCAACCAACTTCCTGACCCAGATCTTCGGCAGTCGCAACGACCGGCTCCTCAAGCAGTATCGCAAGACGGTGACGCGCATCAATGCGCTCGAACCCGAATTCGAAAAGCTCAGCGACGACGCGCTGCGCGCCAAGACGCAGGAATTCAAGGACCGCATCGCCAAGGGCGAGTCGCTCGACGACCTGCTGCCCGAAGCCTTCGCCACCGTGCGCGAAGGCTCCAAGCGCGTCATGAAGATGCGCCACTTCGACGTCCAGCTGCTCGGCGGCATGGCGCTGCACAACGGCAAGATCTCCGAAATGCGCACCGGCGAAGGCAAGACGCTGACCGCCACGCTGCCCGTGTACCTGAACGCGCTGTCCGGCAAGGGCGTGCACGTGGTCACGGTGAACGACTACCTGGCCAACCGCGACGCGACCTGGATGGGCCGCCTGTACAACTTCCTGGGCCTGTCGGTCGGCATCAACCTGCCGCAGATGCCGCGCGAGGAAAAGCAGGCCGCCTACGGCAGCGACATCACGTACGGCACGAACAACGAGTACGGCTTCGACTACCTGCGCGACAACATGGTCTACGAGCCCGGCGACCGGGTGCAGCGCGGCCTGAACTTCGCGATCGTCGACGAGGTGGACTCCATCCTGATCGACGAGGCCCGCACGCCGCTGATCATCAGCGGCCAGGCCGAAGACCACACCGACCTGTACCTGGCGATCAACAAGGTGGTGCCGCTGCTCAAGAAGCAGGAAGGCGAAGCCGATCCGCGCACGGGCGAGGGCGTCACGGTGCCCGGCGACTTCACGGTCGACGAGAAGACCCACCAGGTGTTCCTGACCGAAGACGGCCACGAGAACGCCGAGCGCATCCTGGGCGAGCTCAAGCTGATTCCCGAAGGCGCGTCGCTGTACGACCCGGCCAACATCACGCTGATGCATCACCTGAATGCCGCGCTGCGTGCCCGCCACCTGTACCACCGCGACCAGCACTATGTGGTGCAGCAGGGCGAAGTGGTCATCGTCGACGAATTCACCGGCCGCCTCATGAGCGGTCGCCGCTGGAGCGACGGCCTGCACCAGGCCGTCGAAGCCAAGGAAGGCGTCGAGATCCAGGCCGAGAACCAGACCCTGGCCTCGATCACCTTCCAGAACTACTTCCGCCTGTACGGCAAGCTGGCCGGCATGACCGGCACGGCCGACACCGAAGCCTACGAGTTCCAGGAAATCTACGGTCTCGAGACCACGATCATTCCGCCGAACCGCATCAGCAAGCGCGACGACCAGCTCGACCGCGTCTACAAGACGACGCGCGAGAAGTACGAAGCAGCCATCCAGGACATCCGCGAGTGCTACGAGCGCGGCCAGCCGGTGCTGGTGGGCACCTCGTCGATCGAGAACTCGGAAATCATCGACGCCCTGCTCGAGAAGGCAGGCCTGCCGCACCAGGTGCTCAACGCCAAGCAGCACGCCCGCGAAGCCGACATCGTCGCGCAGGCCGGCCGCACGAAGATGATCACCATCGCGACCAACATGGCCGGCCGCGGTACCGACATCGTGCTGGGCGGCAACATCGAGAAGATGATCGAGGCGATCGAGGCCGACGAAGGTCGCGACGAAGCCACCAAGCAGGCCGACATCGCCCATGTGCGCGCCGAGTGGACCAAGGACCACGAGTTCGTGAAGTCGCTGGGCGGCCTGCGCATCATCGCCACCGAACGCCATGAGTCGCGTCGCATCGACAACCAGCTGCGCGGCCGTTCGGGCCGCCAGGGCGACCCGGGTTCGTCGCGCTTCTACCTGAGCCTGGACGATCCGCTGATGCGCATCTTCGCGGGCGACCGCGTGAAGGCGATCATGGACCGCCTGAAGATGCCCGATGGCGAGGCCATCGAAGCCGGCATCGTCACGCGCAGCATCGAGAGCGCGCAGCGCAAGGTCGAGGCGCGCAACTTCGACATCCGCAAGCAGCTGCTCGAGTACGACGACGTGTCGAACGACCAGCGCAAGGTGATCTACCAGCAGCGCAACGACATCCTCGACGCGGCCGACCTCACGGCGCAGATCGCCGCGCTGCGCGAAGGCTGCTTCACCGACCTCGCGCGCCAGTACGTGCCGCGTGAATCGGTCGAGGAGCAGTGGGACCTCGACGCCCTCGAGAAGAGCCTGTTCAGCGAGTGGGGCATCGACATGCCGCTCAAGCAGCAGGTCGAGGCGTCCGAAGCCATCTCCGACGAGGAAGTGGTCGAGAAGATCGTGGCCTACGCCAACGAGAGCTTCGACGCCAAGGTCACGCTGATCGGCCAGGAGAACTTCACCCAGTTCGAACGCATGGTGCTGCTGCAGAGCATCGACACCCACTGGCGCGAACACCTGGCCTCGCTCGACTACCTGCGCCAGGGCATCCACCTGCGCGGCTATGCGCAGAAGCAGCCCAAGCAGGAATACAAGCGCGAGGCCTTCGAGCTCTTCGGCCAGCTGCTCGATTCGGTCAAGAACGAAGTCACGCGCCAGCTCATGACGGTGCGCGTGCAGTCGGGCGAACAGCTCGAGCAGGCGGCCGAGGAAATGGAAAGCCGCGGCGAGAACGTCTCGAACATCACTTACACCGCGCCCACCGAGACCGGCGAGGTCGAGGTGCGCGTCGACGAAGAGAACCAGCGCCGCCTGGCGGCTGTCGGCACCGGAGCGCTGAGCGCCGAAGCCGCGGCGTTTGCGCGCGTCGGCCGCAACGACCCCTGTCCCTGCGGCAGCGGCAAGAAGTACAAGGCGTGCCACGGCAAGCTGAACTGAGCTGAAGTCCCGCACCTTTCATTGAGAGAAATCCCATGCCCGTGAACCTGTCCGCTCCCGATCCCGCCGCCTTGTTCGCGGTGCCCGGCGTCCGCATCGGCGTGGCCGAAGCCGGCGTGCGCAAGGCCAACCGCAAGGACCTGACCGTCGTGCTGATCGACGAAGGCTCGGCGGTCGGCGGCGTGTTCACGCAGAACCGCTTCTGCGCCGCGCCGGTGCAGGTCTGCCGCGACCACCTGAAGGCCAACTACGGCATTCGCGCGATGGTGATCAACACCGGCAACGCCAACGCCGGTACCGGCGAAGACGGCCTGATGCGCACGCGCTCCACCTGCATCGCGCTGGCGCGTCACCTGGAGCTCGCACCTGAGCAGATCCTGCCGTTCTCGACCGGCGTGATCATGGAGCCGCTGCCCGTGGACCGCATCGAGGCCGGCCTGCCGGCCGCGCTGGCCGACGCGTCGGAAAACAACTGGGGCCGTGCCGCCGAAGGCATCATGACCACCGACACGATCCCCAAGGCGTTCAGCCGCCAGGTGCAGATCGGCGGTGCCACGGTCACCATCACCGGCATCAGCAAGGGCGCCGGCATGATTCGTCCGAACATGGCGACCATGCTCGGCTTCATGGCGACCGACGCGAAGATCGACCCGTCGCTGATCCAGCCGCTGGCCACGCAACTGGCCGAAGCCTCGTTCAACCGCGTGACCATCGATGGCGACACCTCGACCAACGACTCGTTCGTGGTCATCGCCACGCAGAAGGCCGCGCACGCGACCATCACCTCGCTCGACTCGGCCGACGGCCAGGCGCTCGTGGCCGCGATGCGCGACGTGGCCCGCCTGCTGGCGCAAGCCATCGTGCGCGACGGCGAAGGCGCGACCAAGTTCATCACCATCCAGGTCGACGGCGGCAAGGACGGGGCCGAGTGCCGCCAGGTGGCTTATGCCGTGGCGCATTCGCCGCTGGTCAAGACCGCCTTCTTCGCCGGCGACCCGAACCTGGGCCGCATCCTGGCGGCCGTCGGTTACGCCGGCATTGCCGACCTCGACCAGACCGGCATCGACCTGTTCCTGGACGACGTGCACGTGGCGGTGAAGGGCGGGCGCAACCCGTCGTACCGCGAGGAAGACGGCCAGCGCGTGATGAAGCAGAGCGAGATCACCGTGCGCATCGGCCTGGGCCGCGGCACCGCCAGCGACACCGTGTGGACCTGCGACTTCAGCCACGAATACGTGACCATCAACGCCGACTACCGGTCATGAACGAGCAGTTCCAGAAGCTCATCGAGCGCGCCGAACAGCTCATCGGCCGCATCGAATCGATCCTGCCGCAGCCGCTGGCCGCGCCCGCCGACTGGAGCGCCTCCATCGCGTGGCGCTACCGTCGCCGCAGCTCCGGCCATGGCGTGCTGGAGCCCGTGAAGCACGTGGCCACGATGGCGCTCGATTCGCTGAGGGAAATCGACGTCCAGAAGGAAAAGATCGAGCGCAACACGCGCCAGTTCGTCGAAGGCAAGCCGGCCAACAACGTGCTGCTGACCGGCGCGCGCGGCACGGGCAAGTCGTCGCTGATCCGCGCCTGCCTGCAGGCCTACGCGCCGCAGGGCCTGCGCCTGATCGAGGTCGACAAGGCCGAGCTCACCGACCTGCCCGACATCGTCGAGGTGGTGTCGCAGCGTCCCGAGAAGTTCATCGTCTTCAGCGACGACCTGAGCTTCGACGAGGGCGAGCCGGGCTACAAGGCGCTCAAGTCGATCCTCGACGGATCGATTGCCGCCTCGACGCCCAACGTGCTGATCTACGCGACCAGCAACCGGCGCCACCTCTTGCCCGAGTACATGAAGGAAAACCTCACGTACACCCACACCGACGATGGCGAAGTGCATCCGGGCGAGGTGATCGAAGAGAAGATCTCGCTGTCTGAGCGCTTCGGCCTCTGGGTGAGCTTCTACCCCTTCAGCCAGAACGAATACCTGACGATCGTGGGCCAGTGGCTCTCGTCGTTCGGCGTCGACGACGCGGCCATCGCCGCAGCGCGGCCCGAGGCGCTCGTGTGGGCGCTGGAGCGCGGCTCGCGCAGCGGCCGCGTGGCCTACCAGTTCGCGCGCGACTACGCAGGGCGGGCCGGCGCGTGAGCGAGGCTGTGACATCGGCGCGCAAGCACACCGAAGTGGCCGTCGGCGTGCTGATCCGCCTGGCCGACGAGGCGCTGCTGCTCACCACGCGCCCCGAAGGCAAGGCCTATGCGGGCTACTGGGAGTTCCCGGGCGGCAAGATCGAAGCCGGCGAGACGGTCGAGGAAGCCTTGCGCCGCGAGCTGCAGGAAGAACTGGGCATCACCATCGGCGGCGCCGAGGTCTGGAAGGTCACGGAGCACGACTACCCGCACGCGCTGGTGCGCCTGCACTGGTGCAAGGTGACGGACTGGACCGGCGAGTTCGAAATGCGCGAAAGCCAGGCCATGGCCTGGCAGCAATTGCCGCTCGACGTGGCGCCGGTGCTGCCGGGCGCGCTGCCGGTGCTGGCGTGGCTGGTCGAGGAACGCGGCCTGCCCGCGTCGGCCGCCGAGGCGGTGTCGACCGTCGCCTGACGACGCACGGCACGACCGTGGTCCAGAAGTAAGAGATATGCATCCCAAGTACCGTGCCGACATCGACGGCCTGCGCGCCGTGGCCGTGGCCTCGGTCGTCATCTTTCACGCGTTTCCGAAGCTGCTGCCTGGCGGCTTCATCGGCGTCGACATCTTCTTCGTGATCTCGGGCTTCCTGATCACGACGATCATCATGCAGAGCCACGCGGCCGGCGATTTCAGCTACCGCGACTTCTATGCACGGCGCATCCGTCGGATCTTCCCGGCGCTGATGCTGGTGCTGGCGGGCGTGCTGGCCTTCGGCTGGTACGTGCTGCTGAACAAGGAATTCGTCGAGCTGGGCAAGCAGGCGCTGGGCGGCGTGGGCTTCGTGGCCAACTTCGTCTTCTGGAGCGAGGCCGGCTACTTCGACACGGCCGCCGAGACCAAGCCGCTGCTGCACCTGTGGTCGCTGGGCATCGAGGAGCAGTTCTACATTTTCTGGCCGCTGCTGCTCGGGCTGGCCTGGCGCCGTCGCTGGCCGATCGTGCGGGTGTTGTGGGTGCTGGCGGTGGTGTCGTTCCTCATCAACGTGACGACGATCCACCCGTTCCGCACGGCGGCCTTCTATTCGCCGGCCTCGCGCTTCTGGGAACTCATGGTGGGCGGCATCCTGGCCTGCATGCGGATGAAGCCGTCGGCACCGAGCGTCTGGCGCAGCCATGTGCAGTCGGTGCTGGGCGTGGGCCTGATCGTGCTGGGCCTCGTGATGATCCGCAGCGACAAGGCCTTCCCCGGCTGGTGGGCGCTGCTGCCGACGCTGGGTGCGGTGAGCTGCATCGCGGCCGGCCCGACGGGGGTGCTGAACAAGTACTTCCTGTCGAACCGCGCGATGGTGTGGATCGGCCTGATCAGCTATCCGCTGTACCTGTGGCACTGGCCGCTGCTGGTGTATGCGCGGATCGTCAAGGGCGCGGAGCCGTCGGTGGGCACGCGCGTGACGATGGTGGTCGCGAGCGTGCTGCTGGCCTGGCTGACCTATCGCTTCATCGAGCGGTTCACGCGAGCCCGCCTGGGCGCGGGCATGCTGCGCACGCTCGTGGGCACCGGTGCCTTCGTGGCCGTGGCCGGCGTGGCGGTGCTCAACGGTTTGCCCGCCCGCCACAACAGCGAACTGCTGCAGAAGGTGACCGATGCGACGGTGGACGGCGACTACTACGCCGGCTTCTCCTCGGAGAACTTCGGCCCCTACGCGGTGAATCGCATCGGCAACGGCGCCCGCAAGGTGCTGCTGATCGGCGACAGCCACGTCATCGAATACGGCCCCCGCGCCGCGGAGCTGGCGCGCCTCGCGCCCGAGCGCATGGCGACCACGTACTTCTTCACCTACGGCGCATGCCCGGCCATTCCGAACGTCTTCGCCGAACAGAACCCCGGCTGCGGCCCGGCCCGCGACCAGTGGATGGCGATGGCACGCGACCCGCAGATCGACACCGTGCTGATCGGCAGCTGCTGGAACTGCTACTTCACGGGCGATTTCCCGCTGGACTACGTGCTGCGCGCGAACGGCGCGTCGCTCTCCCTGACCCGCGGCGACCGCGCCGGCATCGAGCCCTCGCTGGCGGCGCTGCAGGCCTGGGTGACCGAACTGGTCAAGCAGAAGAAAAAGGTCTACCTGCTGCTGGACAACGCACTGGGTGACGACTTCGAACCCCGCCGCATGATCGAGGGCAGCCGGCTGCGCACGCTCTCGGTGGTGGGCAATTCGCCGACCGCGCCCGTGCTGGCTGACCAGGTGAAGCTCAACCAGCGGCTCCTGCAGATCGCGGCCGCCAGCGGCGCGGAGGCGATCGACGTGCTGGGCGCCCTGTGCAAGGACGGCCAGTGCCCGCGGACCATGCCCGACGGTGCGCCGGCCTACAAGGACCACGGCCATCTGCGGCCTGCGTTCACGCGGCAGTTCGCGACCTACCTGGACAAGGTGTTCCTGGAAGAGGGCGTGCAGCCCGCGGCAGCCAACTGACGGCCCCGCAGCCCTAGGCTGCGGCGGCGTGCATGCAATCTATTGCTGCAGCTTGGGATCGCCGAAGGGCTCTTCGTCGGGCGGTGTCTCCGCCGGCATTCTGAATTCCTCGGTCGCCCAGGCGCCGAAGTCGATGCCCTTGCAGCGTGCGCTGCAGAACGGCCGGAACGGGTTGCGCTCCGCATAAATGCTGTCGCCGCCGCAGGTCGGGCAGCGGACGATGCGTTCGTCTTCTTTCTTCTTGCTCACACCGGGCCTCACGCGCAGAGGGTCAGTTCGAAGGGGGTGTCTTCCGTGCTCGGGTGCAGGCGGTCGTCGGCCTCGTGCCGCATGAGCCGCACCGAGACCATGAGGCGGTTGCCGCTGATTTCCGGGACCAGGCCCAGCTTGGGATCGATGCGCAGCCGCAGCAGCTGGAAGCTGCGTCCCTGCGGCAGGTTCTGCTGGAACTGCCCGTGGGCGGCGATCACCTTGTAGGGCACGTCGGCGTCGCGCAGCAGCTTGAGCAGCAGGTAGATCGACGAGGCCAGCGGCGACAGCGTGTTCGACCAGCGCTCCAGGTCGGCGCGGCGGCTGGCCGGCGTGCGGTGCTGCCACGCGTAGTAGGCGGGCAGGTCGAACTCGCAGGTGCCGCCCGGGATGCCGGCGCGGCTGCGGATGCTCATGAGCCACTCGTTCTCGGTGAGTGCCTGTCCCGCCTTGCCGGCCACGCCGTTGAGCGCGCTGAAGTTGCGTTCGAGCTGGTCGACCACCTGGTTCAGCACCGTCTCGGCGATGGCCGGATTGCCCCGGTAGCTGTTGAAGACGTTCTTGTGCTTGTCGAGATCGCGCAGCACGTCGGCCTTGAGGTCGGCGCGCGCCGCCACGTCCATGATCTCGAAGATCGTGACCAGGGCGTAGTGGTGCGAAAGCGGCGATTCCGAGGGCACCAGTTCCCCGAGGCGACGGAACAGATGCTCCAGCCTCAGGTACGTGCGGATGCGCTCGTTGAAGGGGTACTCGTAGAGGATCACGCGTATTTGTCGGTTTCCTGTCGCGGAATCATAACTTCAGGGCGATTTGGAAGGGGGTGTGGGCATCACTTCACGCACCGCGGCCAGCATGCGCTCGCCGAGTGCGAGCTGTCCGTGCATGGACATGTGCGTGTCGTTCGAGAAGTAGAAGTCGCGGATCTGCGTGTGCTTTTCGCGGGTGAAGGCGTACAGGTCGGGGCCCAGCTTCGCATCGCGGAAGCCGCTTTCGAAGTCTTTCGAGAAATCGGGCTTGAGGTAGACCGTGGTCTTGTTGGGCACCACCATCCACAGGAGCGGGATGGTGCTGTGCGCAGCGGTGAAGTTCTTCATTCGCGCCAGCGTGTCGGAGGTCAACGGGCCATTGTCCTCGTCTTCCTGGAAGAAGGGCATCCGGTCGCACTGGCGATGCGAGAAGAATTTGCAACCGTCGGGGACTTTCCTTACCCAGGTGTCACGATCGAAATAGGTGTCTACCGGCGAGTTCCTGGCCTTCCACGTGTGGTAGTAGGTGACGACGCCGGTCATGTACTGGACTTCCCAGTTGGGCGCGAAGGCCGGCACGGTCTCGTCGGGCTCGATGAGGGGCTCGGCCTTGGCGCTGTAGGGGAAGATGGTCTTGCCATCCTTGCAGCGCTCGCTGTAGCGCATGCGCATGTCCAGCAGGCGCTCCACGCTTTCGATGATGACCAGCTTGCCCTTGAAGCCGGAGTCGTGGACCCACTGGCTGAAGTCGCCGCACAGCGATTCGCCGTACTGGCCCCAGTACGAGGTCGAGACCCGGTAGCCGGCCTTGGCGAGCACGGACTGCCAGCGGTGCGTCATGGAGAAGCTGTCGCCGACGACCATCACGTCCGCCTGTTCGATGGGTGTGCTGGCGAGGTAGACCGGGTCGACCTTGGGCGGCGGGTCGCGCCAGCCGAACTCGCGTTCGGACAGGCGTCCGATGCGCGTGAGGTCGCCGTAGGGCACCGGGCTGGTGAGCGAAATGATCCACAGGGCCATCAGGACGAAGTAGCCGAAGAGGAAGAACCGCAGCCAGACTTTCGCGGGCGTCGTGGTCGTCGTCATGTCGAATCAGAATTGGAAATAGAGGAAGGGGCTGTAGCCGCCCAGCTTCGAAACGCACCACGCGAACAGTGCGAAGGTAGCGATGGCGAGCACCACGGTCGACAGGCGGGCCATCACCGGGCGGCCGGCCATCGACTTGGGATGGGGAATCCAGCGCTCCAGGGTGATGGTCGGCGGCAGCGTCAGGCAGATGACGATGGCCACCAGCATGAGCTGGAAGAACTCCGGCTTGCGGAATGGCACCTTGCCGAACTCGCTGAACGCCGAGACCGGTGCGCCGTGCATCCCCAGCATGCCCTTGTAGATGGACATGGCCGTGTTCATGCCGTCGGCGCGGAAGACGATCCAGGCCACCACCACGCACAGGAAGGTCAGCAGCCAGCCCAGCACGCGCGCGATGCGCCCCGGGGTGGCGTTGCGGCGGACCTTGGCGTTCCAGAGGTGGTTGACCATCAGGAACGCACCATGCATCGCGCCCCAGACCACGAAGGTCCAGGCCGCGCCGTGCCACAGGCCGCCCAGCAGCATCGTGAGGAACAGGTTCAGGTAGCGCCGCGCCGGGCCCTTGCGGTTGCCGCCCAGCGGCACGTAGAGGTAGTCGCGCAGGAAGGTCGACAGCGAGATGTGCCAGCGGCGCCAGAACTCGATGATGTTGGTCGACTTGTAGGGCGAGCGGAAGTTGAGCGGCAGCTGCACGCCCAGGCACATCGAGAGGCCGACGGCCATGTCCGAGTAGCCCGAGAAGTCGAAATAGATCTGCAGCGTGTAGGCCAGCGCGCCGAACCATGCGGTGTACAGCGTGGGCTCGATGCCCTTGTGAACGCCGTTGAACATCAGGTCGGCGTACTGCCCCATGGGGTCGGCGATCAGCAGTTTCTTGGCGAGGCCGAAGACGAAGATCGTGAGGCCGATGGCGACCTTGTTCGGGTCCATCCGGTAGGTCGCGGGGTTCGCGAACTGCGGCATCATCTGCGCGTGGTGCAGCACCGGACCCGCGATCAGGTGCGGGAAGTAGGTGACGAACAGCACGTAGTGGATGAAGCTGCGCTCGTGCACCTTGCCCTGCCAGCAGTCGACCAGGAACGCGATCTGCGTGAAGGTGTAGAACGAGATGCCGATCGGCAGCACGATGTGCACCAGCTCGATCGGCGTGAGGCCCGCGGCGACCAGCCCCGCATCGACGTTTTCCAGGAAGAAGTTGGCGTACTTGAAGACGGCCAGCACGCCCAGGTTGATCACCAGCGAGGCGATCAGCAGCGTCTTGCGCTTGCGGTCGTTGCGCCCCGGCGCGGGCGTCAGCTGCAGGCCGAACCAGTAGTTGACGCAGATGGAACCCAGCAGCAGCGGCAGGGCCTGCACGCTCCACCAGCCGTAGAAGAACAGCGAGGCCAGTCCGAGGAAGCCGGCGGCGGCGCGGGCGTTGCGCTTGCCGATCAGGAAGAACCCGATCAGGACCAGCGGGAAATAGACAAAAATGAAGGGATACGAGTTGAAAAGCATCTCGGGGAGGGCACTGCAGTGGCGAGCGCCTTTTTGTCGTAATCGTTATAGAGCCGCCGGGGCGGCTGGTCTCGGATTATCGCGTGGTGGCCGCAGCCCACAGCTTCCAGAGACCCCGCACCTCGGTGCCCAGTTCCGCGAGCGTCAACGACTCGTTGAAAATCACGGCGTCGGCGGCGGCCCGGCGCGCCTTGCGCGGCGCCTGCTGGGCGATCACGGCGCGCACGGCCTCGGGCTCCCATCCCGAGCGGGCGACCACGCGCTGCAGTTGCGTGTCTTCGCGGGCATCGACCACCAGCACGCGGTCCACGAGGGCGCGCCAGCGGCCGGATTCGACCAGCAGGGGGACGTCGAACACGACGACGGCATCGTCGCCGGCCGCAGCGGCCTGGCGCTGGGTCTCGGCGCCGATCAGCGGATGCAGGATCGCTTCGAGGCGGGCCTTGGCACCCGCGTCGGCGAACACGATCTGGCGCATGGCGGCCCGGTCGAGGCTGCCATCGGGTGCGATGACGGAGGGGCCGAACGCGGCTTCGATGGCGGGCATCGCGATGCCGCCGGCCTGCGCGATGCTGCGTGCGATGGCGTCGGTGTCGACCAACACCGCCCCTTCGGCCACCAACAGCGACGCGACCGTGCTCTTGCCGCTGCCGATGCCGCCGGTCAGGCCGATGCGCTTCACCGCCATGCCGCTGTCGTTCTCAAAGGGCCAGGGCCCCGAAAGGGAAGGCGAAGGGAATCCACTGCTTGACGACGGCGGGACCGGCCACGAGGCAGATCAGGCCGGCGCCGGCCAGGAAGGGGCCGAAGGCGATGGGAATGTCCTTGTGGGCCAGCTTGCCGGCGAAGCGCAGCGTGAGGCCGATCACGGCGCCCACCACCGAGGAGACGAGGATGATTGCGATGAGGTAGTCGGCGCCGAGCCAGGCGCCCAGAGCGGCGAGCAGTTTGAAGTCCCCATGTCCCATGCCTTCCTTGCCTGTGGCCAGGCGGTAGGCATGGTACACAAGCCACAGGCTCAGGTAGCCGAACACGGCGCCCCAGACCGCGGTGTTCAGGCTGACGCCGGTCCAGCCCATGGCGGCACCGACCAGGCCGAGCCAGAGCAGCGGGTAGTTCAGGGCGTCGGGCAGGAACTGGGTGTCGAAGTCGATGAGGAACTGGCAGATCAGCACGGCGCCAAAGGCTGCCCAGAGCGCGCCCGTGGGGGTGATGCCGAAGCGGTGTGCACACAGGGCGAACAGCGCGCCCGTGATCAGCTCGACGAGCGGGTAGCGGGGGCTGATCGAGGTCTTGCAGCTGGCGCACCGGCCACGCAGCACGAGGTAGCTGAGCACGGGGATGTTCTGGTACCAGCGGATCTTGTGGCCGCACGCGCCGCAGCGCGAAGCGGGGCGGGTGAGGTCGAAGGGCGGGAGCTTCTCTAGCGCTTCGGCGGCCTTGTCGGCGGCCGCCTCGAGCCCTGCGGGCGGCACGGCCTTCGGACCGAAGACCAGTGACCAGAGCGAAGGCATGTCCTTCGACGACATGAGGTTGGCGACCGCATCGCCCAGCCAGCCCCGGTACATCATGACCGGGGTGCGGTAGATCACCACGTTGAGGAAACTGCCGATCAATAGCCCCAGCACACCGGCCAATGCGGTGTCGAACCCTTGCGACACCAGCATCAGACGACCTGGCCGAGCTTGAAGATGGGCAGGTACATCGACACCACGATGCCGCCGATGATGACGCCCAGGAACACGATGATGATGGGCTCCATCAGGCTGGAGAGGCCGGCGACCATGTCGTCGACTTCGGATTCGTAGAAGTCGGCGGCCTTGCCGAGCATGTGGTCGATCGAGCCTGATTCCTCGCCGATGGCGGTCATTTGAATCACCATCGAGGGGAACAGGTTGACGTTGGTCATGGCCGTCGTGAGGCTGGTGCCGGTCGAGACCTCCTGCTGGATCTTGGCGGTGGCGTCGCCGTACACCGAGTTGCCCGATGCGCCGCCCACCGAGTCGAGCGCCTCCACCAGCGGCACGCCGGCCGCGAACATGGTGGCGAGCGTGCGGGTCCAGCGGGCCACGCAGGATTTCTCGATCAGCGTGCCGAAAATGGGAATGCGCAGCAGCAGGCGGTCCATGACCTTCTGGACGCGCTCATTGCGTTTCCACGCTTGCAGAAAGAAATAGATGCCACCACCGAGCACGCCGAAGATCAGCCACCAATAGGAAACGAAGAACTCGCTCATTGCCATCACGAAGAGCGTAGGCGCGGGCAGGTCAGCACCGAACGAACTGAACACCTGCTTGAAGGCAGGGATCACGAAGATCATGATGATCGCCACCACCACGAAGGCCACGACGACCACCGAGGTCGGGTACATCAATGCCGACTTGATCTTGGACTTGATCGCTTCGGTCTTTTCCATGTAGGTCGCCAAGCGGTCGAGCAGGTCCTCCAAAATACCGGCCGCCTCACCGGCTTCCACCAGGTTGCAATAGAGGTTGTCGAAGTACTTCGGAAACTTGCGAAAAGCGGCCGACAGCGAGGTGCCGGTCTCGACATCGCTGCGGATGTCGTTCAGCAGCTTGGCGACACTCGCGTTCGCGTTGCCGCGACCCACGATGTCGAAGGACTGCAGCAGCGGCACCCCGGCCTTCATCATGGTCGCGAGCTGGCGCGTGAAGATCGCGATGTCCTTGGGCTTGATCGCCTTGCCCGAGCGCATGCGGCGCTTCTTGATCTTGGAGGCCAGCACGCCCTGGCGACGCAAGGCCGCCTGCACCTGGTTCTCCCCGGCGGCGCGAAGTTCGCCGCGCACCAGCTTGCCGTTGCGGTCCTTGCCTTCCCATTCGAAGACGAATTCCTTGTGCGTGACCTGGGAGCGTGAGGATGCCACTGTTGCCATTCGATCTCCGGTTCAGTGTGTTCGTTATAGGTTGGTGCAGGCCACGACTTCTTCGAGCGAAGTGAGGCCCTGCATGACTTTGCGAAGGCCGGACTGGCGCAGCGAGCGCACGCCTTCGGCTTCGGATTGGTTCGCGATGTCCAGTGCGCTGCCATCGCGCAGGATGATTTCCTGGATGGCTTCCGAAATCGGCATCACCTGGTAGATGCCGACCCGGCCCTTGTAGCCGCCGCTGCAGGCGGCGCAGCCGACCGGGCGGTAGGGCTTCCAGCTGCCGTTGATGTCTTCCTCGTTGAAGCCGGCTTCGAGCAGGGCTTCGCGCGGGATGTCGATCGGCGCACGGCACAGCATGCACAGCCGGCGCGCGAGGCGTTGCGCGGTGATCAGGATCACGCTCGATGCGATATTGAAGGGCGCGATCCCCATGTTGCGCATGCGCGTGAGCGTGGTCGGGGCGTCGTTGGTGTGCAGCGTCGACAGCACCAGGTGGCCGGTCTGCGCGGCCTTGATCGAGATGTCGGCGGTTTCGAGGTCGCGGATTTCGCCGACCATGATGATGTCGGGATCCTGTCGCAGGAAGGCGCGCAGCGCCGCCGCGAAGGTGAGGCCGGCCTTCTCGTTGACGTTGACCTGGTTGACGCCGGGCAGGTTGATTTCCGACGGGTCTTCTGCCGTCGCGATGTTGACGCCCGGCTGGTTGAGCAGGTTCAGGCAGGTGTATAGCGACACGGTCTTGCCCGAGCCCGTGGGGCCGGTCACCAGCACCATGCCATAGGGGCGGCCGATGGCGTGGAGGAGCCGTTCCTTTTCGTCGGCGTCGTAGCCCAGGGCGTCGATGCCCATGCGCGCGCTGCTCGGGTCCAGGATACGCACGACGATCTTCTCGCCGAACAGCGTGGGCAGCGTGCTCACGCGGAAGTCGATCACGCGATCGGGGCCGATCTTGAGCTTCATGCGGCCGTCCTGCGGCACGCGCTTCTCCGAGATGTCGAGCCGCGAAATGACCTTGATGCGCGAGGCCAGCTTGTCCTTGATGACCGTGGGTGGGCTGGCGATTTCTCGCAGCTCGCCGTCGACTCGAAAGCGCACCCGGTAGTGGTGTTCGTAGGGCTCGAAGTGGATGTCCGAGGCTCGCATGCTCACGGCGTCGAGCAGCATCTTGTGCAGGAAGCGCACCACGGGTGCGTCTTCGACCTCGGCGATGGCCTGTTCGTTGGCATCGCCCGAGGTGTCGGCCGTGACGTCGTCGAACTCGAACTCGGTGCCGACGATGCTGTTGATCGTTTCCGCAGCACTGGCTGCGGCGGCTTCGATCATGCGCGAGAGCTTGTCGTACTCCGCAATGACCCAGTCCACGCCCATCTGCGATGCGAACTTGATCTTTTCCGCGGCCTGCTGGTCCGACGGATCAGCCGTCGCGACGATCAGGCGGTTGTTGCGCTTGCTGAGAACGACGATGCGGTACGCATGGCAGAGCTTCGGATCGAGCAGGTCCTTGGGCAGGCGCTGGTGATCGATGGCATCGAGGTCGAGCAGCGGGGCGCCGAAGGCGCTTGACAGGGTGTGGGCGAGGTCTGCGGCCGAGACGGCGCCGGTGCCGGTCAGTTCGGCGATGAAGCTGGTGCGGCCGCTCAGTGACTTCTGATAGATGTCTTCGGCTGTCTTCGCCGCGAGCTTGCCGGCCGACACGAGGGCGCGCGCCAGGCCGGGAAGGGCGATCTGCGTAGTTTCTTTAACGGGAATTTCGGCAGCGGCCATTCAGCGAATGCAAAAGATGTGAAAAAGTGCTTCACGATCATCGCTGAACACGCCTGTGCTGTAAATCGTTACACAGCAACAGGGGCTGACATTAACTGGACCAGTCGAGAAAAACTGGTCGGGGTGAGAGGATTCGAACCTCCGGCCTCTACGTCCCGAACGTAGCGCTCTACCAGGCTAAGCTACACCCCGATTGGTTGCAAGAAAAAGAACTCGTCCTAGATGCCAACTCTGTGGAGGTGTTTCAGGCACGTCGCTCAAGCAACTGAGCCGCTAATTGTAGCAAACCTGAAGCGTGCAAATTCGACGGAAGGTCGCGCAATGCATGAATTGCGCGTTCGGCCTCTGCCGCGGCAGCCGCGCGTGAGGCTTCCAGCGCGCCGGTTTCGCGAACGATCTCGACGATTTTCCCCAGCTGGGCGGTATCTCCGGCCTCGATGGCGGCGCGCACCAGCGTGCTCTGTTCGGGTGTGCCGCGCTGCATGGCGAAGATCAGCGGCAGAGTGGTCTTGCCTTCGCGCAGGTCGTCGCCGACGTTCTTTCCGGTTTCCTGGGCGTCGCCCGCGTAGTCGAGTACGTCGTCGATCACCTGGAAGGCGGTGCCCAGTGCTTGCCCGTAAGTGGCGCAGGCCTCTTCGACTTCGGATGTGCTGCCGGCCAGCACGGCCGCCAACCGGGTGCTTGCCTCGAAGAGCTTGGCGGTCTTGGAGCGAATCACGCGCAGGTACGCTGCTTCGTCCAGCGAGGCGTCGTGCATGTTCATCAGCTGCAGCACTTCGCCTTCCGCGATCACGTTGGTCGCTTCGGCCAGGATCTGCATGATGCGCATGTTGTTTGCATCCAACATCATCTGGAAGGCGCGCGAGTACAGGAAGTCGCCCACCAGCACGCTGGCTGGGTTGCCGAAGGATTCGTTGGCGGTGGCACGGCCGCGGCGCAGGGTCGATTCGTCGACCACGTCGTCGTGCAGCAGGGTCGCGGTGTGGATGAACTCCACCACGGCCGCCAAGTTGAAGCGCTGTTCGCCCGTGTAGCCGAGCGCGCCTGCCATGAGCAGCAGCAGCGCCGGCCGCAGCCGCTTGCCACCGGCCGAGATGATGTATTGCGAAACCTGGCTGACCAGCGGAACGCCAGTATTGAGGCGTTGGGCGATCACACGGTCGACTTCGACCATGTCGCCGGCAATCAGGTCCAGCACGGTGGCGGTGGGGGAGGTGTCGGCGGCGGGAACTGGCAAAGCGAAGGCGCGGGGCGCTGCGAGGATGAGGGCGGCCCTGGAGGCCGGAACGCGCGAATTATAGGGAGCCGTGCACGATTCCCTGGAGCGTCTCAGCGTCGGGGTGGTGAGTGTTCGCAAACCGCGCTATAATCTTGGGCTCTGCGGAATTCGCTGCGGAGACTCATTTCTAAGAGGTTTACATGTACGCGGTCATAAAAACCGGCGGCAAGCAGTATCGCGTTGCTTCCGGCGAGAAAATTAAAGTAGAACAGATTGCTGCGGACGTAGGCCAGGAAATCGTGATCGACCAGGTTCTGGCTGTCGGAAACGGCGCTGAAATCAAGGTTGGCACGCCCCTGGTGTCCGGCGCAACGGTGACAGTCACGGTGCTGTCGCACGGCCTGCACGACAAGGTTCGCATCTTCAAGATGCGCCGTCGCAAGCACTATCAAAAACGTCAAGGCCATCGCCAGCAGTTCACCGAACTGCAAATCGGCGCGATCGCCGGCTAAGGAGCACATTCCATGGCACAGAAAAAAGGCGGCGGCTCCACGCGAAACGGGCGCGATTCCAAGCCCAAGATGCTCGGCGTGAAGGCCTTCGGCGGCGAACTGATCAGCGCAGGCTCGATCATCGTGCGCCAGCGCGGCACCCAGTTCCACCCCGGCGTGAACGTCGGCGTGGGCAAGGACCACACGCTCTTCGCCCTGGTCGACGGCCACGTGTCGTTCGGTCACAAGGGTGCGCTGAACAAGCACATGGTCAACGTGACGCCCGCGGCCTAAGCCCCGCAGTCACTTCGATCTTTCCGAGGCCCCGCATTGCCGGGGCTTCTTCATTTGTAAACTGGACATCCCATGAAGTTCGTCGACGAAGCCTTCATCGACATCGCCGCGGGCGATGGCGGCAACGGCTGCGTGTCGTTCCGTCATGAGAAGTACAAGGAGTTCGGCGGCCCCAACGGCGGCGACGGCGGCCGTGGCGGCCACGTGTTCGCGGTGGCCGACTCGAACCTCAACACCCTGGTCGATTTCCGCTACTCGCGCCGGCACGAAGCCAAGCGCGGCGAGCACGGCATGGGCTCCGACATGTTCGGCGCCGCCGGCGACGACATCGTCCTCAAGATGCCTGTCGGCACGATCATCACCGACGCTGAGACGGGTGAGGTGTTGTACGAGCTGCTCAAGGACGGCGAGGTCATCACCATCGCCAAGGGCGGCGACGGCGGCTTCGGCAACATGCGCTTCAAGAGCGCGATCAACCGCGCGCCGCGCCAGAAGACGCCCGGCTGGCCCGGCGAGAAGAAGAGCCTCAAGCTCGAACTCAAGGTGCTGGCCGACGTGGGCCTGCTGGGCATGCCGAATGCCGGCAAATCGACGCTGATCAGCGCCGTTTCGAACGCCCGTCCGCGCATTGCCGACTACCCCTTCACCACGCTGCACCCGAACCTCGGTGTCGTGCGCGTCGGCCCCGAGCAAAGCTTCGTGGTGGCCGACCTGCCCGGTCTGATCGAAGGTGCCTCGGAAGGCGCCGGCCTTGGTCACCTGTTCCTGCGCCACCTGCAGCGCACCCGCTTGCTGCTGCATGTGGTCGACATGGCACCGTTCGACGACAGCGTCGACCCGGTCGCTCAGGCCAAGGCCCTCGTGGCCGAGCTCAAGAAGTACGACGCGGCGCTGCACGAGAAGCCGCGCTGGCTGGTGCTGAACAAGCTGGACATGGTGCCGGACGACGAGCGCGCCGCGCGCGTCAAGGACTTCGTCAAGCGCCTGCGCTTCAAGGGCCCGGTCTTCGAGATCTCGGCGCTCACGCGCGAAGGCTGCGAGCACCTGATCAAGGCCGTGTACCAGCAGGTCAAGGCGCAGCAAGTGGCCGAGCACGAAACCGTCGTGGTCGATCCGCGCTTCGTTCCTCTGCCGCCCGAAGGAAACTGAGGGCGTTGCGGCGCCTTCGGTGCTGCAAAATGGATAGCAAGCAGCGCAGGCTGCATCCCTGAAACACGCCTTCTTCCTTCATGACCTCGAATTCCGGTTCCACTGCCTTGCGGGATGCCCGCCGTATCGTCGTCAAGGTGGGCTCCAGCCTCGTGACCAACGAGGGGCGCGGCCTCGACGAAGGCGCCATCGGCGAGTGGTGCCGGCAACTGGCCGAGCTGGTGCGCGATGGGCGCGAGGTGGTCATGGTGTCGAGCGGCGCGATCGCCGAAGGCATGAAGCGCCTGGGCTGGAAGACCCGGCCGCACGAAATCCACGAACTGCAGGCCGCGGCGGCCGTCGGGCAGATGGGCCTGGCCCAGATGTACGAGACCAAGCTGCGCGAGA
The DNA here is from genome assembly GCF_059423605.1 of Variovorax sp. GW460-12-1-14-LB1. Taxonomy (NCBI): domain Bacteria; kingdom Pseudomonadati; phylum Pseudomonadota; class Betaproteobacteria; order Burkholderiales; family Comamonadaceae; genus Variovorax; species Variovorax sp. GW460-12-1-14-LB1. The sequence goes on along the minus strand of NZ_JBWKYF010000021.1, from coordinate 59,364 downwards.
ACCAGATCGGCAGCGCGCAGGTGCTGCTGACGCACGCCGATCTCGCGGACCGCGAGCGCTACCTCAATGCACGCTCGACCCTGGTCACGCTGCTGCGCCTGGGCGTGGTGCCGGTGATCAACGAGAACGACACGGTGGTCAACGACGAGATCAAGTTCGGCGACAACGACACGCTCGGCGCCCTGGTCGCCAACCTGGTCGAAGCCGATGCCTTGATCATCCTGACCGACCAGAAGGGCCTGTACACGGCCGACCCGCGCAAGGACCCAGGCGCGAAATTCGTGCACGAGGCCGCCGCGGGCGACCCGGCGCTCGAAGCCATGGCGGGCGGCGCCGGCTCGAGCATCGGGCGCGGCGGCATGATCACCAAGATCCTCGCGGCCAAGCGCGCGGCGGGGTCCGGCGCTTCCACGGTCATCGCCTGGGGCCGCGAAGCCGACGCGCTGCTGCGGCTCACGCGCGGCGAATCCATCGGCACGCTGCTGGTGGCGCAGACCGCCAAGCACCAGGCACGCAAGCGCTGGATGGCCGATCACCTGCAACTGCGTGGTGCCGTCATCGTCGACGCCGGCGCGGCCGCCAAGGTGCGCGGCGAAGGCAAGAGCCTGTTGCCGATCGGCATGACGGGTGTGTCGGGTGAGTTCTCGCGCGGCGACGTGATTGCGGTGCGCGACGTCGACGGCGTCGAACTGGCCCGCGGGCTGGCCAACTATTCGAGCGTGGAGGCCCGGCTGCTGTGCCGCAAGCCTTCGGCCGAGTTCGAGCGGCTGCTGGGCTACGCGGCCGAGCCGGAGATGGTGCACCGCGACAACATGGTGCTGATGCCCGGTTGATCGCCGCCAGGGCGGGGCGCCGTGCCCCGCCGCTGCTTCAGGGCAGTTCGCGCAGCGGGTTGCGGATGTTCTGCACCATCTCGTTGACCGAGCTGCGCGGTGCGTTGCCGCGGCACAGGCCCTGCGACGCCAGCGCCGGCACGTAGCTGGAGTTCATGTCCCTTACGCGCTTCCACTCGGGCGTCTTCGTTTCCTGCCAGGCACCGTTGTTGAAGCGGGCATAGCTCTTCATCTCCGCCGTCGAGCAGCGCACGCCTTCGTAGAACGCATTGACGGCGCCACCGGCCCGGTTCTGCGCCACCACCACGTAGCGCACGATGCCGTCCTTCGTGATGGCGATGGTGTTCGGATCGACGCCGAACTTCAGCGTCATGTAGGGCGGCATCGCGATCGGCAGCAGACGGCTTTCACTGAAGGCGGGCGGCGGCGGCACCGCGGTTTCTTCCCACTCCTTGTCCTGCTCGGTGCTCTTGGGCGCCGGCGGCATGCCGGCCTGGGCCCAGTCGGGGTTGTCGGTGTCGTAGCCGCGGGAGGCGCAGGCGGCCAGCAGGCTGACGCAGGCGATGACGAGCGCACGCTCAGCGTGGCGTCGGGAAAGAAGAGGGCGCGCTGTTCTTGGGAGGAGGTTCATCGCTCGCAGAAGGAATGTCGGGATGCGGGTCGAAGCTGCCGCCGGGCGGCAGATCGAGGCCCGCGGGCGCTCCATGGTCCAGCGTGTGGCGCTCGAATTCTCGGGCGCGCACGTTACTGCGCAGGAAGCGGTTGCGGAAATCCTGCCGGGGCAGGTAGCGAGCAAGCTCGGTAAGCGCCATCTCGTAGACGCCGCGCTTGAACTCGACGACCACGTCGAGCGGGACCCAGTAGTCATGCCAGCGCCAGGCGTCGAATTCGGGATGGTCGGTGGCACGCAGGTTGAGATCCCAGTCGTGGCCGACAAGTTGCAGCAGATACCAGATCTGCTTCTGGCCTTTGTAGTGGCCCCGTGCGTCACGGCGGATGAACCGATCCGGCACCTCGTAGCGCAACCAGTCGCGGGTACGGGCCACGATGCGCACATGCTCCGGGTGGAGCCCGACTTCCTCGTGCAGTTCCCGGAACATGGCTTGCTCGGGACTTTCGCCACGGTCGATGCCGCCTTGCGGAAACTGCCAGGAATGCGTGCGTATGCGCTTGCCCCAGAAAACCTGGTTTCTCTGGTTGAGCAGGATGATGCCGACGTTGGGCCTGAAGCCGTCCCGGTCGAGCATAATCAAACCCCAATTTTTGAACTGAGTCGATTATGCATGCCGGGTTGCACTCGGCAAGCGACCGGTTCCGGGCTCTCAGGGTCTCTCCGGGGTGCCTGTCTCCCTCCTCACTTCGAACCCACCTGCGCGATCCCGATGAAAGCTTCCCGATTCTTTGTCTCCACCCTGAAGGAAGCGCCCGCTGACGCCGAGGTCGCGAGCCACCGCCTCATGATGCGGGCCGGCATGATCAAGAAGCTCGGCACGGGCATCTACACGTACATGCCCATGGGCCTGCGCGTGATCCGCAAGGTCGAAGCGATCGTGCGCGAGGAAATGAACCGCGCCGGCGCCGTCGAGCTCACGATGCCTGTGGTCCAGCCGGCCGAGTTCTGGCAGGAGACCGGCCGCTTCGAGAAGATGGGCCCCGAGCTGCTGCGCATCAAGGACCGCCACGACCGCGACTTCGTGATCCAGCCCACCAGCGAAGAGGTGGTGACCGACATCGCGCGCCAGGAAATCCGCAGCTACAAGCAGCTGCCGAAGAATTTCTACCAGATCCAGACCAAGTTCCGCGACGAGCGCCGTCCGCGCTTCGGCCTGATGCGCGGGCGCGAGTTCATCATGAAGGACGCCTACAGCTTCGACCGCGACCTCGACGCGGCCAAGGCCAGCTACCAGGTGATGGCCCAGGCCTACCGCAACATCTTCGACCGCTTCGGTCTGCGCTACCGCGCCGTGGCGGCTGACAGCGGCGCCATCGGCGGCGACCTGAGCGAAGAGTTCCAGGTGATCGCCGCGACCGGCGAAGACGCCATCGTTTACTGCCCCGACAGCAATTACGCCGCCAACATGGAAAAGGCCGAGGCGCTGGCCCCGGCCGGCCCGCGCCCGGCCGCCGCCAACGCGCTCGAGAAGACGCCCACGCCCGGCAAGAGCACCTGCGCCGACGTGGCCGAGCTGCTCGGCGTGCCGCTGGCCACCACGGTCAAGTCGCTCGTGCTGGCCACCGACATCCTCGACGACGCCGGCAACATCCAGGGCGCGCAGGTCTGGCTGCTGCTGCTGCGCGGCGACCACGACATGAACGAGATCAAGGTCAGCAAGCTGCCCGGCCTGGACAAGGGCTTCCGCTTTGCCACCACCGCCGAGATCGACGAGCACTTCGGCTGCAAGCCGGGCTACCTCGGCCCGCTGAACCTGAAGAAGCCCGTCAAGCTCGTGGCCGACCGCGAAGCCGCCGTGCTGGCCGACTGGATCACCGGCGCCAACGAGATCGACTTTCACATGACCGGCGTCAACTGGGGCCGCGACCTGCCCGAGCCCGACCTGGTCGCTGACCTGCGCAACGTGGTCGCCGGCGACGCTTCGCCCGACGGCAAGGGCGTGCTGGCCATCGAGCGCGGCATCGAAGTGGGCCACGTCTTCGTGCTGGGAACCAAGTACAGCAAGGACATGAACGCCACCTACCTCGACGAAGGCGGCAAGCCGCAGTTCCTCGAGATGGGCTGCTACGGCATCGGCATCACGCGCCTGCCGGCCGCCGCCATCGAACAGAACCACGACGAGCGCGGCATCATCTGGCCCGACGCGCTGGCACCGTTCACGGTCGTGGTCTGCCCGATCGGCATGGACCGCAGCCCCGAGGTCAAGGTCGCGGCCGAAGCGCTCTACGAAGAACTGCTGGCCAAGGGCGTCGACGTGCTGCTCGACGACCGCGGCGAGCGCCCCGGCGCGATGTTCGCCGACTGGGAACTGATCGGCGTGCCGCACCGCGTGGTCATCTCCGACCGTGGTCTCAAGGAAGGCCAGCTCGAGTACCAGGGCCGGCGCGACACCGCCGCCACCAAGGTGCCCGCGGCCGGCGTCGCCGACTTCATCGCCGGCAAGCTCGCGGCATGAGCGTGGCGGGGGGCCTTTCGCGACGCAGCTGCCTGCTGGGCAGCGCCGTCGCCGGTGCCCTCACTGCTCTGTCGCTGCCGCAAACGGCCTGGGCCGGTGCGCAGATCGAAGAGCCGCTGATCGACTCGGTGCGCACCGCGCTGAGCTCGGCCATCCACAACAAGGCGCCGCCGGTGCCGCAGTTCGCCGACACCGAGGCCCGCCTCGCGTACCTGCGGTGGCTCGGCGAGATGAGCGAGCGCCTGCGCAAGAAGGTCGCCGACCCGGCCACGCGCATCGAGTTCCTGCAAACCGTCTGGTACGAGGCCAAGCGCTCGGGGCTTGACGTGAGCCTGGTGCTGGGCCTGATCCAGGTCGAGAGCAACTTCCGCAAGTTCGCGGTTTCCAGTGCGGGCGCGCGCGGCTACATGCAGGTGATGCCGTTCTGGACCCGCGTGATCGGCGACAGCGATTCGGCCAAGCTGTTCCACATGCAGACCAACCTGCGTTTCGGCTGCGTGATCTTGCGCCACTACCTCGACCGCGAGAAGGGCGACCTGTTCATGACGCTGGGCCGCTACAACGGCAGCCGGGGCCGCGCGCCGTACCCGAACGCGGTGTTCGCGAACCAGCGGCTCTGGGCGTACGTCGACAGGGACCGCTCGGCGGCCTGAAGGTCGTCGCTCAGTCGGCGACCACCGCCTTGGCGGTCGCCGAGCCCTTGGTGACCATCACCTGGTCGATGCGGTAGCTGTCGACGTCCATCACCTCGAAGGTGTAGCCGCCCCAGGTCACGCTGTCCGTGCGCTTGGGCACGCGGCGCAGCATCACCATCAGGAAGCCCGCCAGCGTTTCGTACTCCTCGGCATGCGGCAGCTCGTCGATGTGCAGGGCGCGCTGAACGTCCTGGATGGGCGTGATGCCGTCGATCAGCCACGAGTTCTCGTCGCGCTTCACGATCTGCTCTTCTTCGGGCGTCGAGGTCGACACCAGGTCGCCCATCACCGTGCTCATCACGTCGTTGAGCGTGATCACGCCCACCACCAGGCTGTACTCGTTGACGATGATCGCGAAGTCTTCGTGCGCCTGCTGGAACTGCTCGAGCACCTCGGTGAGCGAGAGGCGGTCGGGAATCACCAGGGCCTTGTGCAGCGTCAGGCCCTGGTCGAAGGCCAGCGGCTGGCCGCTGAGCACGCGCTGGAACATGTCCTTGGCATCCACGTAGCCCAGCACGTGGTCGATGTCGCCGTCGCACACCGGGTAGGCGGAATAGGGCTCGGCCACGATGCGCGCGCGCAGCACCGACTCGGGGTCATCGTGCAGGAACCAGGCGATGCTTTCGCGCGCGGTCATCACGCTGCTGACGAGGCGCGTGTCCAGCTCGAACACGTTGGCGATCACCTGCTGCTCGCGCGCCGCCAGCACGCCGGCCTGCGCGCCGGCCTCGGTCATGGCCAGGATGTCGGCCGAGGTGATCTTGTCGTCGCGCGCCATCGGCATGCCCAGCACCTTGAACAAGAGGTCGGTCGCGCGCGTGAAGAACCACACCAGCGGCTTGAAGGCGGTGATCAGCAGCAGCATCGGCCCGACGATGCGCACCGCGAGCCGCTCGGGTGCGCTCATGCCCAGGCGCTTGGGGAACAGGTCGGCGAACACCAGGAACACCGCGATCACGATCACGAACGAGCACAGGAAGGCGATGTTGGCCGCCACCTCCACGCTCAGCCAGTTCTCGAAGAAGCGGGCGAAATACGGGCTCAGCGAGCCTTCGCCCACCACGCCGCCGAGGATCGCCACGGCGTTCAGGCCGATCTGCACCACGGTGAAGTAGTGGCCCGGCTGCTCCTGCACGCGCAGCACCTTTTCCGCGCGCGGGTCGCCCTCGTCGGCCATCTGGCGCAGACGCAGGCGGCGCGAGGCGGCCAGGCAGATTTCGGCGAGGGAGAAGAAGGCGCTCATCGCGATCAGCAGCGCGATGATGAGCAGGCTTTGGGTGAGGGTCATGGCGGCACGTCGTAGACCGCCATGGTGCCATGACTGGCACCGGGTCCGGGCGCGCGCGGGGCGCGGCGCCCGTCAAACGGGGAGCGGAAGACTCAGGCGGACGCGCCGCCGCCGATCACCTGCTGCAGCTCGCCCGACTCGTACATCTCCATCATGATGTCCGAGCCGCCCACGAATTCGCCCTTCACGTAGAGCTGGGGGATGGTGGGCCAGTTGCTGTATTCCTTGATGCCCTGGCGGATGCCGTCGTCTTCGAGCACGTTGACGGTCTTGAGCGTCTTGGTGTCGACGCCCACGGCCTTGAGGATCTGGATGGCGCGGCCCGAGAAACCGCACATCGGGAAGCTGGCGTTGCCCTTCATGAAGAGCACGAGTTCGTTGGACTTGACGAGGTCGTCGATGCGTTGTTGAGCGTCGGACATGGGGACTCCTGAAGAAAAGTGGGCTGGGGGGATTATTTCACCGTGCGCCAGATGCCGCCGGAGCAGCGCGCGATGCCGGCGAGGTCGTCACGGCTTTGCACCTCGGCAAAGCCGCGTTCGGCCAGCAGCTGGCGCACCGCCTCGGCCTGGTCGTGGCCGTGCTCCAGCAGCAGCCAGCCGCCGTCGGCCAGGTGGGCGGGAGCGTCGCGCACGATCTGGCGGATGTCGTCCAGGCCGTCGGCGCCGGCGACCAGCGCGCGGGTCGGCTCGTGGCGCAGCGCGGGCAGGTGCGGATCGCCGGCGGCGATGTACGGCGGGTTGCTGGCGATGACCGCGTAGCCGTCTGCGGCGCCGTCGAGCCAGCTCGATTCGGTGAAGCGCACGGGCAGGCCCAGGCGCTGCGCGTTGGCCCGGGCCACCGCGAGCGCGTCGGCGCTGGCGTCGACCGCGTCGACCTGCGCATCGGGGCGCGCGTGCTGCAGCGCCAGCGCGATCGCGCCGCTGCCTGTGCCGAGGTCGAGCACGCGCGGGGCCGGGCGGCTGTCCGGAGATGCAAGGCAGGCGAGGGCCCACTCGACCAGCGTCTCGGTGTCGGGGCGCGGCACCAGCACGCGGGCATCGACCTGCAGCTGCAGGCCGTGGAATTCCTTCTCGCCCAGCAGGTAGGCGACCGGCTCGCCCGCCGCGCGGCGCGACAGCTGGCGCGCGAACGCGGGCCAGGCCTCGCCGGGGAACGGGTCGGTGTCGTGCGCGAGCAGCCAGGCGCGGTCGTTCACGGGGCGGCCCAGCGCGTGCAGCAGCAGCAGCTGGGCGTCGAGGCGATCGATGCCCAGGGCCATGGCCGCGGCCAGCGCCTGCGCCACGGTGGACGGTGCGGTGGCTTCGGTCATCACGCGGGCAGGCTTGATTCGAGTTCGGCCAACTGCTCGGCCTCGCGTGCGGCGCGCAGCGCCTCGAGCACGTCGCCCAGGTCGCCTTCCATGATGGCCAGCAGCTTGTAGAGCGTGAGGTTGATGCGGTGGTCGGTGAGCCGACCCTGCGGGAAGTTGTAGGTGCGGATGCGGTCCGAGCGGTCGCCGCTGCCGATCAGGCCCTTGCGCATGGCGGCGTCCTTGGCGGCGCGCTCGCTGCGCTCCTTTTCCTGGATGCGCGCCGACAGCACCTGCAGCGCCTTGGCCTTGTTGCGGTGCTGGCTGCGGTCGTCCTGGCACTCGGCCACGATGCCGGTCGGGATGTGCGTGATGCGCACGGCCGAGTCGGTCTTGTTGATGTGCTGGCCGCCCGCGCCGCTGGCGCGGTAGGTGTCGATGCGCAGGTCGGCCGGGTTGATCTGCACCGCCACGGTCTCGTCGGGCTCGGCCAGCACGGCGACCGTGCAGGCGCTCGTGTGGATGCGGCCCTGCGTCTCGGTGGCCGGCACGCGTTGCACGCGGTGGCCGCCCGACTCGAAGCGCAGGTGGCCGAACACGTCGTCGCCCACGATGCGGATCACCACTTCCTTGTAGCCGCCGAGCTCGCTCTCGCTTTCGCTCACCACTTCGCAGCGCCAGCCGGCGCGCTCGCAGTAGCGCGTGTACATGCGCAGCAGGTCGCCCGCGAAGAGGGCCGATTCGTCGCCGCCTGTGCCGGCGCGGATTTCCATGAAGGCGTTGCGTGCGTCGTCGGGGTCCTTGGGCAGCAGCAGGCGCTGGAGTTCGTCTTCGAGCTGCACCAGCTCGGCCTCGGCACCGGCGATTTCTTCCTTGGCCATCTCGGCCATGTCGGGGTCGTCGAGCATTTCTTTCGCGCCCGCGATGTCGGCCTCGCGCTGCTTGAAGCGCTCGTAGCGGCCGGCGATCTGCGTGACCTCGGCGTGCTCGCGCGAGATGGTGCGGTACTGCGCCATGTCGCTCATGATGTCTTCGCGCGAGAGCAGGAAGTCGAGCTCGCCCAGGCGTTGGACGTAACGTTCGAGTTGGTGGCGCAGAAAGGATTTCACGACGGAAGGGGCTCGAAAAAGGGGAGGGAACGCCGCAGTGCAGCGGCAGGGCGCATGGAGACCGCGGCCCGCGCGGCGAGCGGGGCCATCGACGCGCGTCGTCGCTAACGCTCTTTGCGCAGGAACAGGCGCGACAGCGTCTGCGCCGTTTGTTCGCGCGAGGCGGCATCGCCCGCGTGCAGCTCGGCCATGGCGCCGTGCATCATCTTCTGCGTGAGGCCGCGCGACATGGCTTCGAGCACCACGTCAATCGATTCGCCCTTGGCCAGCAGCTTGCGCGCGCGGGCCATTTCGGTGGCGCGCCATTCGTCGGCCTGCGCGTTCAGTTGCTGGATCAGCGGCACGGTGCCGCGCTGGCCCAGCCAGTGCATGAAGCTCTGCACGCCGGCGTCGATGATGACTTCGGCCTGCGCCACGGCGGCCTGGCGGTTGGCCTGACCCTGCTGCACGACCTGGGCGAGGTCGTCCACGGTGTACAGGTAGATGTCTTCGAGGGCCTTCACCTCGGGTTCGATGTCGCGTGGCACGGCCAGGTCGACCATGAACATCGGTCGGTGCTTGCGTGCCTTGAGCGCGCGCTCTACGGCGCCCAGGCCGATGATCGGCAGCGTGCTCGCGGTGCAGCTGATGACGATGTCGAACTCGGCCAGCCGCGCCGGCAGGTCGGCCAGCCGCATGGCTTCGCCGCCGAAGCGCGAGGCGAGCTTTTCGCCGCGCTCCAGCGTGCGGTTGGCGATGGCGATGGCCTTGGGTTCCTTGGCCGCGAAGTGCGTGGCCGCGAGGTCGATCATTTCGCCCGCGCCGACGAACAGCACGCGGGTCTTGCGAAGGTCTTCGAACAGCTGGCCGGCCAGGCGCACGGCGGCGGCGGCCATGCTGATCGAATGGGCGCCGATCTCGGTGGCGGTGCGCACTTCCTTGGCGACCGCGAACGAGCGCTGGAACAGCTGGTTGAGCGTGCTGCCGAGCGCGCCGGCGGTTTCGGCCGCGCGCACGGCGTCTTTCATCTGGCCGAGGATCTGGGCCTCGCCGAGCACCATGGAGTCGAGCCCGCTGGCCACGCGGAAGGCATGGCGCGCGGCTTCGTCGTCGTGCAGGGTGTAGGCGTGCGAGCGCAGCAGGGCGGGGGCCACGCCGCCGCTCTGGGCCAGCCAGCCGAAGGTGTGGTCGAGCGCGATGTGCTCGGAGGCGCAGTAGATCTCGGTGCGGTTGCAGGTCGAGATGATCGCGGCCTCGACCTGCGGGTGGCTGCTGCTGCCAAAAGAACTGCGCAGGCTGTGCAGCGTCGGGGCGATCTGGTCGAGCGCGAACGCGAAACGACCGCGCAGATCGAGCGGCGCGGTCGTGTGGTTCAAGCCGAGAGCCCAGACTGACATGTCCATGATTATAAAATCAGCAGCCGGGCGAGGTTTGCCGAGGGGCAAATGGCTTTCCCTATGACAGCCATATGCGCCGCCACATGGCCTTGCGCTCACTCACAGCCCCTCATGGACCTGCTGGACCTCTTCAACCACCTGCTTAATTTTGCGGCACCGGCGGCCTTCATCGCCTTGGTGCTGGTGGCGGTCGGGCGCTTCCTCGGCGGCCCGCGCACCGGCATTCCGCACTGGTGGAAGCAATGGGCGATCACCTTCGGGGCCGGCCTGCTGACTTCGCTGGCCGGGCTGATCCTCACGGGCCGCGACGGCTCGATGGCCACCTACGCCGCGCTGGCGGTGGTCTGCGGCACGGTGCAGTGGCTCGCGATGCGCGGCTGGGGCCGCTGAGCCGGGCTCAGTCCAGCCGGCGGGCCATGTAGACCGAGTGCCCGGGGTAGGTCGCCAATCGGGCCTGCTGCAGGTCGTCGGCCGGCACCGTGGCCGCATAACCCTGGCGTTCCCAGAACCCGACCGAAGCCTGCACCGACACCAGCGTCGAATGCCGCCAGCCCGCGCGCAGCGCGTGCGCCCAGGCGTGGCGCACGAGGCGCGGCCCCAAGCCCAACCCCGAGGCTTCGGGGTGCACCGCCAGGTCGTGCAGGTACAGCGCGTCGGCGTCGGGCGCCACCTCGAAGTCGCCGTGCAGCGGCGTGAGCTTGCCGCGCTGCGAGGGGTACGCCGCCAGGTAGGCCCGCACGGCGCCGCCGTGCTCGGCCACCCAGCCGGTGTGCGGCGAGGCCGCCAGCCGCCGCGCGATGAGCACGCCGTCCTCCACGAACCCCGCGCCGTAGCAGGCGAGCTGGATCGCCAGCACTGCGTCGAGGTCGTCCGCGCGCATGTCGCGCACGAGGAGAAGAGGAGCCGCTGCGTCCATCAGGCCAGCAGCAGCTTGTCGTCGTCCAGCTTCTCGCCGCGCGTCTGCTCGAACATGCGCAGCAGGTCGGGCACGTCCAGGCCCGCGCGCTGGTCGCCGGCCACGTCGAGGATCACCTGGCCCTCGTGCAGCATCACGGTGCGCGTGCCGTAGTCCAACGCCTGGCGCATGCTGTGCGTGACCATCATCGCCGTGAGCTGGCTGCCTTCGACGATCTTGGCGGTGAGCTCCAGCACGAAGGCGGCGGTCTTCGGGTCGAGCGCGGCCGTGTGCTCATCGAGCAGCAGGATGCGCGAGGGCCGCAGCGAGGCCATCAGCAGGCTCACGGCTTGGCGCTGGCCGCCCGAGAGCAGGCCGATGCGGTCGGCCAGGCGGTTTTCCAGGCCCAGCTTCAGGATCGACAGCTTCTCGCGGAACAGCTCGCGCAGGTTGCGGTTGAGCGAGAAGCCGAAGCCGCGCCGCTCGCCGCGCTTCCACGCCAGCGCCATGTTCTCCTCGATGGTCAGCGCCTCGCAGGTGCCCGCCATCGGGTCCTGGAACACGCGGGCCACCATGCCCGAGCGCTGCCAGGCGTTCAGGCGGGTCACGTCCTTGCCGTCGATCTCCAGGCGACCCTTGTCGACCATCAGGTCGCCGCTGATCGCATTGAGAAAGGTCGACTTGCCCGCGCCGTTGGAGCCGATCACGGTGACGAACTGGCCGGTCGGAATGTCCAGGCTCAGGCCGCGCAGCACGCGGTTCTCGATCGGTGTGCCCGGGTTGAAGGTGATTTCGAGTTGTTGGGCGCGCAGCATCAGTTCTTCCCCTTGAAGAGTCCGCCCAGCTTGCGCTTGTAGGCGGGCACCAGCAGCGCGAACGCCACCAGCACGGCGGTGACCAGGTTCAGGTCCTGCGCCTGCAGGCCCATGAAGTCGGTGTTCAGCGCCATCGCGATGAAGAAGCGGTACAGCAGCGCACCCAGCACGCAGGCCAGCGTGGTGATGACCATGCTGCGCGCGGGCAGCAGGGTCTCGCCGATGATCACGGCGGCCAGGCCGATCACGATCGTGCCCACGCCCATCGAGATGTCGGCCGTGCCCTGGCTCTGCGCGAACAGCGCACCGGCCAGCGCCACCAGCGCATTGGAGAGCGCCAGGCCCGCCATGGTCTGGAAGTCGGTCGAAATGCCCTGGGCCCGCGCCATGCGCGCGTTGCCGCCGGTGGCGCGCATCGCCAGGCCCGCTTCGGAGGCAAAGAACAGGTCGACGACGATCTTCGCGGCGATCACGATGATCAGCAGCAAGAGCGGCTTGGCCCACTGCTCGGGCATGCCGCCGAAGCTGACCATGCTGAACACGGTGGGTTCGGTGATGAGCGCCACGTTGGGCTTGCCCATCACGCGCAGGTTGATGGAGTACAGCGCGATCATCACCAGGATGCTCGCGAGCAGCTGCATGATCTTCAGCTTGACGTTGAGCCAGGCCGTGAGCCAGCCCGAGGCGGCACCGGCCACGCAGGCCACGGCCGTGGCGGCGGCGGGGTTCCAGCCCGCGACGATGAGCGTCGCGGCCACGGCGGCGCCCAGCGGAAAGCTGCCGTCCACCGTGAGGTCGGGAAAGTTGATGATGCGAAACGACATGAAGACGCCCAGCGCGACCAGTCCGAAAATCAGACCGATCTCGATGGCGCCCAGCGAAGCAATGAGGGACATGGGGGCTTCCGGCGGGAGCGCAGTCGGCGGGCCCCGGCGCCCGGCCTGCGCCGGGAGCAGAAGGCCCGCCGGGGCGGCGTTTACTTGGTGCTGACGACCTTCGCCGACTTCAGCAGCGCGTCCGACAGGGTCACGCCCTGCAGCTTGGCCGCGCCGGGGTTCACCACCAGCTCGAAGTTGGTGCTGGTCTGCGAGGCGATGGTGCCGGGCTTCTCGCCCTTGAGGATGCGCACCACGATCTTGCCGGTCTGGCGGCCGATGTCGGTGTAGTTCAGGCCCAGCGCGGCCACGGCGCCGCGCTCGACGGTGGCGGTGTCGGCGGCCACCACGGGCAGCTTGGCCTGCTGGGCCACCTTCACGATGCCCTCGAAGGCCGAGACGACGTTGTTGTCGGTGGGCGTGTAGATCACGTCGGCCTTGCCGACCAGGCTCTGGGCGGCGGTGGGCACGTCGACCGTGCGCGCGGCGGCGGCTTCGACCACCGTCATGCCGGCGGCCGAGGCGGCCTTCTTGAGCGACTCGACGATGGCCACCGAGTTGGCTTCGCCGGGGCTGTAGATCACGCCGACGCGCTTGGCCGTGGGCACGACCTTCTTGATCAGGTCGATGTGCTTTTCGAGCGGCGACAGGTCGGACACGCCGGTCACGTTGGTGCCCGAGGGCTCCCAGTTCTTCACCAGCTTGGCGGCCACCGGGTCGGTGATGGCCGAGTACACGACGGGAATGGTCTTGGTGGCAGCCACGGTCGCCTGCGCCGACGGCGTGGCGATGGCAACGATCACGTCGGGCGCATCGCCCACGTATTTGCGGGCGATCTGGGCGGCGGTGCCCACGTTGCCCTGGGCGCTCTGGTAGGTGAACTTGAGGTTCTTGCCCGCTTCGTAGCCGGCGGCCTTCAGCTCTTCCTTCACACCGTCGCGCACGGCGTCCAGCGCCGGGTGCTCGACGATGGCGGTCACGGCGACCGACTTGTCGGCGGCCAGCGCCGGTGCGGCGGCGAGCACGCCGAGGGCCAGGGCCACGGCGCTGAAGGGGGTGCGAAGCAAAGCGTTTTTCACGTAAGGGTCTCCGGGTGGGGAAAGGGGTGTGGGTGCGTTCGAAGCCGCCGGCAAGGCACCGGCAAAGCACCAGGGCGCGCAATTCAGCGGCCCGGCGTGGCGCAACGCCGTCCGGGCGCGTCGAAGTCTAGATCGTACTTTGCACAATTAAGGTGCATGAATGCCTCGGGCTTTCCCCGCTTTAGGAAACATAATTGCATCATTGATGCGTATGGGGAGACGAAATTGCAGATCATCGAACTCGACCGCACCGACCGGCGGATTCTGGACCACCTCCAGGCGCACGGTCGCGCGTCCAACCTGGACCTGGCCGAGGTGGCCCAGCTGTCGCCCGCGCAGTGCCTGCGGCGCCACCGGCGGCTCGAGGAACTGGGGCTGATCAGCGGCTACGCTGCGCGGCTCAACGCGCGCCACATCGGGCTGGGCGTGATTGCCTTCATCCACGTCACGATGGCGCGCGGCCACGTCGACGAACTGCCCAAGTTCCAGGACCTGATCGCCGACATGCGCCAGATCCTGGAGTGCTACTCGGTGACGGGCGACTTCGACTACGTGCTCAAGGTGGTCGCGCGCGACCTGGAGGCGCTGTCGCAGTTCCTGATGCACACGCTGATGCACATGCCGGGCGTGTCGGCGGTGCGCTCCAGCGTGTGCCTGAACGAGATCAAGTGCACGGGGGCGCTGCCGCTCGAATAGAGCTGCCGGCGCTTCAGGTGCTGGTGGTGCCTGGCAGCGGAGACGCCGGCGTGGCGGGCGCTGGCGAGGGCTCGGCGGGCAGCACCGGCGCGGGCGCCGCCATCACCAGCGTCGTGGGCGTGGCCAGCGGCAGGTCGGCCTGCTTGAGCGCGTCGAGGATCGTGAACAGCAGGTCGCTGCGCACGCCGCCCGCCAGCCGGGGGCTCGGCACGTAGGCGATGGCCTGGAAGATCAGCAGCCCGTTCTCGATGCCTTCGAGCGTGAGCGAAGGCGCCGGCGTTTCCAGCACGCCCTCGTGCGCGCGGCAGGCCTCGAGGATCAGCTCGCGCACGCGCTGCGCGTCGGTGGTCAGCGGCATCGGCAGGCGGATCAGCACGCGGCCCTCGGCGTTGGCCAGCGTCATGTTGCGCACGGTCTTGGTGATGAACTCCGAGTTGGGCACGATCAGCGTCGAGCGGTCGCCCAGCTGGATCTCGGTGGCACGCACGTTGATGCGCCGCACGTCGCCCTCGGTGGTGCCCAGCACCACCCAGTCGCCCACTTTCACCGGCTGCTCGGCCAGCAGGATCAGCCCCGAGATGAAGTTCTGCACGATGGCCTGCAGGCCGAAGCCGATGCCCACCGACAGCGCGCTCGCCACCCACGCGATGCGCTCGATGCCGATGCCCAGCGCCGACAGCGAGAACGCCACCACCAGGATGCCGCCCACGTAGCCCAGCAGCGTGGTGATCGAGCTCTGCATGCCGGGCTCGAACTGCGTGCTCGGCAGGTAGCTGCGCGACAGCCAGCGCTTGAACACCCGCAGCACGATGAAGCCGATCACCGCCACGGCCACGGCGCTGAGGATCGCGCCCGGCACCAGCTGGAACTCGCCCACCTTCACGCCGGTGCCGAGCTTGCCGCCGCGCTGGAACACCTCGCCCGGGCCCGTGCCCAGCGGCGCGGCCAGCGCCACCAGCATGTAGAAGAACAGCGCCACGCGGCTCAGGCCCGAGAGCACCGTGGCCGCCTGGTCGAGCGTCTGCGGCGCCAGGCCGAAGCTCTTCTGCAGCCGCTGGCCGGAGGCGCTGCGCGAGGACACCACGGCCATGAACAGGTCGTCGGCGAACTTGAACAGCACATAGAAGGCCGCCGCGACGATGCCGCTCCAGGTGAGCTGCGAGGCCAGGAAGCTCGCCAGCGCCACGTAGCCGAAGGCCACCAGCACCCAGATCGCGATCACCAGCACCACGATCAGCGCCACCAGCACCCCGACCCACATCGGCCGTTCCGGCAGGCCGGCGTCGGGCGCGTCGGCGCGCAGCGCCTTCAGGCGGTACACGACGGTGCCGACCAGCGCGGTGAGCAGCAGCGCCGTCGCCACGTGCGTGGTGACCACGGCGGCAAAGCTGGCGTCGATGAGCGCGTTGATCTCGGCCGGCGTCCATGCCAGCGCGGCCACCAGCGCCACCAGCCACGGCAGCGCCGACAGGCGCTGCGCCGTGAGGTCGGGAATGGCCGGCAGGCGCCACGACGGCCTTCCGGTGGCCAGCAGCCCGCGCCCCAGGCCGATGATGAAGGCCATGAAGGTCAGCGTCTGCGCCGCCGATTGCAGCGCCTTGCGCGCCTGCGCGTCCCACATCGCGTGGGCCTTGAGCACCTCGACGACGCCGTGTGCGGCCACGGCGACCAGCAGCACGTGCGTCGCGACGATGGCGATCACCAGCAGCGAGCGGCGCAGCCGCCCGGCCGGCAGCACGCGCGTGGCCAGGCGCGCCAGCCCGCGCTCGGCGGCCCAGACGCCGAGCCAGGCGAGCAGCAGCGCGCCGATGAACGAGGCGATCACGGGCGTGCGGCTTTCGGGCTGCAGTGCCTGGTCGAAGCCGTCGCCGAGCGCCGCCCCGATCGCCTGCAGCCGTTCGAAGTCGTCGGGCCAAGCCTCGCGCAGGTCGTCCCAGAACTCGCCGCTGAGCGGCGAGGCGGCGCGGCTGGTGAGCTCGGCCTCGAACTGCTGGCGCCGCTGCGACACCACGTCGGTGCCGCGCTGGCGCACGTCGATCGCCAGCAGCTTGGCCAGACGGATGTCCGCGTCGAGCGCGTTGCGCTCCTTGGTCAGCTGCGCGCGCTGGCGCGTGATGTTGGGGTCTTCGGTGGCGCCGGCGGCGGGCGGGTTGCCGAGTTCGCCGAGGCGCGCGTTCAGGTCGGCCAGCTCGCTGGCGCGGGCGGCGACGAACTTGTCGGCCTGCACGCCGATCTCGTTGATCTGCGCGAGCTGCTTGCGTGCGTCGTCTTCGGCGCCCGGAACGACACTGGCGTTGCCCTTGCCCGAAGGCGCGATGCGGGCGAACTGCGCGCGCAGTTCGGCGATGGTGGGGGGCGGGGCGGCCGCCGCCGCGGTGTTGGCGCTGTTGTTGGGGTTGCCGTTGCCTGCGTTCATGCTGGCGTCCGGCTGCGCGAAGGCGCCGCCGCACGTCAGCAGGGCCCACAGAGCCAGGAGGGCGGGAAGGCACAGGCCCGCCAGGCGAGAGGTCCGATTCATGGCCGCATCATAGAAGCCGCCATGACGTAAGAACGGGTAAGAAATGCAGCGTCAGCCCGCGGGGCTGAACAGGTCCACCCGGTCGGTGATGATGCCGTCGGTGCCCAGGTCGATGAGCCGCTGCGCCGCCCAGTCGTCGTTCACCGTGTAGCTCAGCGAGCGCAGGCCCGCGCCATGCACCTGCGCCACGGTGGTGGCGTCCCACAGTGCGTGGTTGCAGACGATGGCCTGGCAGCCCAGGCTCAATGCCGTGTCGAGCCAGCCGTTCCAGAGCGTGTCGAGCAGCAGGCCGCGCGGCAGTTCGGGCTGCACGGCCTGGGCACCCTTCAGTGCGTCGACTTGGAACGAAGTGAGCAGCGGCGGAATGGCCGCACCCTGCCAGAGGCGCGCGGCTTCGCGTGCCACCACCTCGCCGGTCTCGCGTTCGGTGCCGGGCGTGGGCTTGATCTCGATGTTCAGCAGCAGGTCGTTGGCGCGGCAGAAGCGCGCCAGGTTTTCCAGCGTGGGCAGCGGCTCGCCCGCGAAGGCGCGCGAATGCCAACCGCCCGCGTCGAGCTGCGACAGCGCGCTCCACGCCTGCTGGCCGCCGATGCCGTGGCCGTTGGTGGTGCGATCGAGCGTGGCGTCGTGCATCAGGAAGACCACGCCATCGGCGCTGAGCTTGGCGTCGCACTCGAACATGCGGTAGCCGTGCGAGGCGCCGAAACGGAAGGCGGCGAGCGTGTTCTCGGGCGCCAGCTTGCCGGCGCCGCGGTGCGCGACCCAGCGGGGGTAGGGCCAGGGGCTGCGTTCGGCCATCGCTCAGTCGGCGCGCTTGCCGGAGCCGGCGTCGAACCAATGGAGCTTGTCTTCGCGCGCGGCGATCTTCACCGTGTCGCCGGCCACCGGCGGGTGGTCGCCTTCGTCGGTGCGCATGATGATCTGTTCTTCGCCGATGCGGCCGTACACCAGGCGCTCGGCGCCCAGCAGTTCGACCTGCTCGACCTGCACCGTCCAGCCGCTTTCGTCGAGCTTCATGTGCTCGGGGCGGATGCCCAGGATCTGGCCCGGACGCACGCCCGGTGCGTGCTTGAGCAGGTTCATCGGCGGCGAGCCGATGAAGCTCGCCACGAAGGTGGTGGCGGGCCTGGAGTACACCTCTTCGGGCGTGGCGAACTGGTCCATCACGCCGCCGTTCATCACGATGATGCGTTGCGCCAGCGTCATGGCCTCGACCTGGTCGTGCGTGACGAACAGCGAGGTGATGCCGAGTTCGCGGTGCAGCTTCTGGATTTCGAGGCGGGTCTGGGCGCGCAGCTTGGCGTCCAGGTTCGACAGCGGTTCGTCGAACAGGAACACCTGCGGCTGGCGCACGATGGCGCGGCCCATGGCCACGCGCTGGCGCTGGCCGCCCGAGAGTTCGCGCGGCTTGCGCTCGAGCAGGTGGCCCAGCTCGAGGATCTTGGCCGCCTTGTCGACGCGCACCTTGATCTCGGCCGTCGGCACCTTCGCGATCTTCAGTCCGTAGGCCATGTTCGCGAACACGCTCATGTGCGGGTACAGCGCGTAGTTCTGGAACACCATGGCGATGTCGCGCTCGGAGGGTTCGAGCTGGTTCACGACCTTGCCGCCGATGCAGATTTCGCCGGCCGAGATTTCCTCCAGGCCCGCGACCATGCGCAGCAGCGTCGATTTGCCGCAGCCCGAAGGGCCGACGATGACGATGAATTCGTGGTCGGCGATCTCGGCGCTCACGCCGTGGATGACCTGGTTGGCTTTCGGCCCGTGGCCGTAGCGCTTGATGACGTTGCGTAGAGAGAGAGCAGCCATAGTTATTTTTCAGTGTCCACGAGGCCCTTGACGAACCACTTTTGCATCAGGATCACCACCAGCGCGGGCGGCAGCATCGCCAGGATGGCGGTGGCCATCACGACGTTCCATTCGTTCTGTCCGTCGCCGCCGGCAATCATTCGCTTGATGCCGACCACCACGGGGTACATGTCTTCGCTCGTGGTCGCGAGCAGCGGCCACAGGTACTGGTTCCAGCCGTAGATGAACTGGATCACGAACAGCGCCGCGATCGAGGTCTTGGACAGCGGCAGCAGCACGTCGAAGAAAAAGCGCATGGGGCTCGCACCATCCATGCGCGACGCTTCGGTGAGCTCG
Source organism: Variovorax sp. GW460-12-1-14-LB1 (assembly GCF_059423605.1). Lineage (NCBI taxonomy): Bacteria > Pseudomonadati > Pseudomonadota > Betaproteobacteria > Burkholderiales > Comamonadaceae > Variovorax > Variovorax sp. GW460-12-1-14-LB1. The sequence continues at coordinate 40,621 of NZ_JBWKYF010000021.1, read as the reverse complement.
TCGGGCACCGTGAGGAAGAACTGGCGGAACAGGAAGGTCGCCGTGGCCGACGCGATCAGCGGCACCGTCAGGCCCGCGTAGGTGTTCAGCATGTTCAGGTCGGACAGCACCTTGTAGGTGGGCAGGATGCGCACCTCCACCGGCAGCATCAGCGTCACGAAGATGGCCCAGAAGCAGATCTTCTTGAACGGGAAGCGGAAGTACACGATGGCGAAGGCCGACAGCAGCGAGATGGTGATCTTGCCGATGGCGATGACCATGGCCGTCACGAAGCTCACCCACATCATGTGCGCCACCGGGGCGTTGGAGCCCGCGCTGCTCTCGCGCCCGAACAGGGCGCCCTTGTAGCTGTCGACGATGTTCGAGCCGGGGGTCAGGGGCATTGGCGCCTGCACGATCTCCTGGGCCGTGTGCGTGGAGGCCACGAACGCCAGATAGAGCGGGAAGGCGACGATGAACACGCCCAGGATCATGATGACGTGGGCCAGGATGCCCTGCGTGCCGCGTTTCTCAACCATGCTGCGCTCCGCCGAATTCGATTTGTTCTTGTTGCTTCATCAGTACTGCACTTTCTTCTCGACGTAGCGGAACTGGATGACGGTCAGCGCCACCACGATCACCATCAGCACCACCGACTGCGCGGCCGAGCCGCCGAGGTCCAGGCCCTTGAAGCCGTCGTGGTAGACCTTGTAGACCAGGATGGTCGTGTCCTTGCCCGGGCCGCCCTGCGTGGCTGCATCGACGATCGCGAAGGTGTCGAAGAAGGCATACACCACGTTGATCACCAGCAGGAAGAAGGTGGTGGGCGACAGCAGCGGGAACTGCACGGTCCAGAAGCGGCGCCACGGGCGCGCGCCGTCGATGGCCGCGGCCTCGATCAGCGACTTCGGAATCGACTGCAGGCCGGCCAGGAAGAACAGGAAGTTGTAGGAGATCTGCTTCCACACCGAGGCCATCACGATCAGCGTCATGGCGTGGCCCGAGTCGAGCAGGTGGTTCCAGTTGATGCCGATCTTGCCCAGGGCATAGGCCACCACGCCCAGCGAGGGCGAGAACATGAAGACCCACAGCACGGCCGCCACGGCGGGCGCCACGGCGTACGGCAGGATCAGCATGGTCTTGTAGAACATGCCGCCGCGCACGATGCGGTCGGCGAACACGGCCAGCATCAGCGACAGGCTGATGCCGATGCCGGCCACCAGCACCGAGAACAGCGCGGTGGTCTTGAACGACTCGGCGTAGGCCGGGTCGTCGAACAGGTGGCGGAAGTTGTCGAACCCGACGAACTCGACCGAGGTGCCGAACGCGTCCTGCTGCTGCAGCGACTGCAACAGCGCCTGGCCGGCCGGCCAGAAGAAAAACACGAGGATCACCGCCATCTGCGGTGTCAGCAGCAGCCAGGGCAACCAGCCCGAGCGAAAGAAAACGCGTTTTTCCATGAAGCCCCTACATAAAAAATCCCGCCCGGCGCACCCTGGAAGAAGGGCGTGCGGGGGCGGGCGATATTAGCCGGACACGGAGCCCGGATCTTCAATCGTTAGCTTTTGTTCGCCTTTTGGAAGCGTTCGAGCTGTTCGTTGCCGCGGGTCACGATCGAATCGAGGGCTTCCTTGGCGGTCTTCTTGCCGCCCCAGACCTGTTCGAGCTCTTCGTCCTCGATGGCGCGGATCTGCACGTAGTTGCCCAGGCGGATGCCGCGGCTCTTGTCGGTGACCTTGCGGATCATCTGCGTCACGGCCACGTCGGTGCCGGGGTTCTGCTTGTAGAAGCCCGATTCCTCGGTGAGCTTGTACGAGGCGGTGGTCACCGGCAGGTAGCCGGTGCGCTTGTGGCTGGCGGACTGCACTTCAGGCGTCGAGATGAAGCTGAAGAACTTGGCCACGCCCTTGTACTCGGCGGCCTTCTTGCCCGACATGACCCACAGGCTGGCGCCGCCGATCACGGTGTTCTGCGGTGCGCCCGGCACGTCCGGGTAGTAGGGCAGGGGAGCCAGGCCGTAGGCGAACTTGGCGTTCTTGGCCACGTTGCCGTAGAAGCCCGACGACGTGTTGATCATGGCGCACTCGCCCGACACGAACGAGGCCTCGGGCACGTTGCCGCGGCCCTTGTAGATGAACAGGCCCTGCTTGGACATGCTGGCCAGGTTCTCGATGTGGCGCTGGTGCAGCGGCGAATTCACCTTCAGGCGCGCGTCCAGGCCCTGCAGGCCGTTGGCCTTGCTGGCGAACTCGACGTTGTGCCAGGCCGAGAAGCTCTCGACCTGCGTCCAGTTCTGCCAGGCCGTGGTGAACGGGCACTTGTGGCCGCTGGCCTTGAGCTTGGCGGCGGCAGCGACCACTTCGGGCCAGGTGGCGGGCGCCTTGTCGGTGGGCAGGCCGGCCGCCTTGAAGGCGTCCTTGTTGAAATAGAAGATCGTGGTCGAGCTGTTGAACGGGAAGCTCAGCATCTGGCCGTTGGGGGCGGTGTAGTAGCCGGCCACGGCGGGGATGTAGGCGGCCGGGTCGAACTTCTCGCCCGCGTCCTTCATGACCTGGCCGACCGGAATGACGGCGCCCTTGCTGGCCATCATGGTGGCGGTGCCCACTTCGAACACCTGCAGGATGTGCGGCGCGTTGCCCGAGCGGAAGGCCGCGATGGAGGCCGTCATGGATTCGTCGTACGTGCCCTTGAAGGTCGGCACGATCTTGTATTCCTTCTGGCTCTCGTTGAACTGCTTGGCCAGGTCGTTGACCCACTCGTTGTTGACGGCGGTCATGGAATGCCACCACTGGATCTCGGTCTGGGCCTGGGCTGCATTGAACAGCGTGGCGGCCAGCGCCGATGCCAACGCGAGCGTCTTGAATCGCATGAAGACTCCTGAAGGGAAAAAATGGAAAGCGCGAATGCTAGGGCATGTGCGTGACACAGCCGCGTCACATTGGGGCACGGACCGAAGGGTTCCTCCAATCGGGGAAACCCCTTTGGCGTCAAGCCCGGCGCGGGTTGCGGGCCTCATGCTGCGCTGCACCATGCTAGCATCGCCCTCCCTTTTTTGGCCTAGCTTGTCGCCATGGCCGGGGCTTCCTTGAGTACGCCATGAGCAGCAAAACCTCCCTCGACAAAAGCAGGATCAAGTTCCTTTTGCTCGAAGGCATCCACCCCTCGGCCGTGGAGGTGCTGCGCGCCGCCGGCTACACCAACATCGAGTCGCTGCCGGGTGCGCTGCCCGACGCCGAACTCAAGGCCAAGATCGCCGACGTGCACTTCGTGGGCATCCGCTCGCGCACCCAGCTGACGGCCGAGGTGTTCGCCGCCGCGCACAAGCTGGTGGCCGCCGGGTGCTTCTGCATCGGCACCAACCAGGTCGACCTCGAAGCTGCCCGCGAACACGGCGTGGCCGTGTTCAACGCGCCGTATTCCAACACCCGCTCGGTGGCCGAGCTGGTGCTGGCCGAAGCCATCCTGCTGCTGCGCGGCGTGCCCGAGAAAAGCGCCGTGGCGCACCGCGGCGGCTGGCTCAAGTCGGCCGAGAACGCCTTCGAGATCCGCGGCAAGACGCTGGGCATCGTGGGTTACGGCTCCATCGGCGCGCAGCTGTCGGTGCTGGCCGAGGCGCTGGGCATGCACGTGGCCTTCTACGACGTGGTCACCAAGCTGCCGCTGGGCAACGCCCGCCAGGTGCGCGAGCTGCACCAGCTGCTGGGCCAGAGCGACATCGTGACCCTGCACGTGCCCGAGACCCAGGCCACGCAATGGATGATCGGCGCGGCCGAGATCGCCGCCATGAAGCCGGGCGCCATCCTGCTGAACGCCTCGCGCGGCACCGTGGTCGAGATCGAACCGCTGGCCGAGGCCCTCAAGAGCAAGAAGCTGCTGGGCGCCGCCATAGACGTGTTCCCGGTCGAGCCGCGCACCAACAAGGACGAGTTCCAGTCGCCGCTGCGCGGGCTGGACAACGTGATCCTCACGCCGCACATCGGCGGCTCGACCATGGAGGCGCAGGCCAACATCGGGCTCGAAGTGGCCGAGAAGCTGGTCAAGTACAGCGACAACGGCACCTCGACCTCGTCGGTCAACTTCCCCGAGGTGGCGCTGCCGGCGCATCCGGGCAAGCACCGCCTGCTGCACATCCACCGCAACGTGCCGGGCGTGCTGTCCGAGATCAACAAGATCTTCTCGGACAACAACATCAACATCTCGTCCCAGTTCCTGCAGACCAACGAGAAGATCGGCTACGTCGTGATGGACATCGACGCCGCCTCGTCCGACCTGGCGCTGGAAAAGCTGGCGAAGGTGGGCGGGACGATCCGCAGCCGCGTGCTGTTCTGAGCCCGCCGGGGCCCCCGCGGGCCCCGCGATAGGGAATAGCGGCTGGGGCACGGCAAAGCCCCCGGGGCCTGCCCTAAAATCGACCCCCCGGCTACATGGGCGCGCAGCGCCTGGCCAAGGGCCCCACCCGATGAATGCTCCGACCGCGTTGAATACGCTGTTGTCACAGGCCGCAGAGCCTGTACGACTGCGCGAGATCCCCTACAACTACACCAGCTTCTCCGACCGGGAGATCGTGATTCGCCTCCTGGGCGAACGCGGCTGGGACCTGCTGCAGACCCTGCGCGCCGAGCGTCGCACCGGCCGATCGGCGCGCATGCTCTACGAGGTGCTGGGCGACATCTGGGTGGTGCAGCGCAACCCCTACCTCGTCGACGACCTGCTCGACAACCCGCGCCGCCGCGGCCAGCTGGTCGACGCCCTGCGCCACCGCCTGGGCGAGGTGCAGAAGCGCCGCACCCCCGACAGCGACCTGCCGCGCGACCAGCTGGTGGGCGAGCTCACCGGCCTGGTCAGCCAGGCCGTCGCCGCCTTCGACGACACCTTCCGCGACGTCGCCGCGCTGCGCCGCAAGGCCACCCGCGTGCTGGGCCGGCTCACGGCCAAGGACAACATCAAGTTCGACGGCCTCTCGCGCGTGTCGCACGTGACCGACGCCACCGACTGGCGCGTCGAGTACCCCTTCGTCGTGCTGTGCCCCGACACCGAGGCCGAGATGGCCTTGCTGGTCAAGGGCTGCATCGAGCTGGGCCTGACCATCATTCCGCGCGGGGGCGGCACCGGCTACACCGGCGGCGCGATCCCGCTGACCTGGAAGAGCGTGGTCATCAACACCGAGAAGCTCGAGGCCATGACCGAAGTCGAGCACGTCGCGCTGCCCGGCTTGGCCGCGCCCGTGCCCACCATCTGGACCGAGGCCGGCGTGGTCACGCAGCGTGTGGCCGACGCGGCCGAGCGCGCGGGCTTCGTGTTCGCGGTCGACCCCACCTCCGCCGAGGCCTCGTGCGTCGGCGGCAACGTCGCCATGAACGCCGGCGGCAAGAAGGCCGTGCTCTGGGGCACGGCGCTGGACAACCTCGCCTCGTGGCGCATGGTCACGCCGCAGGCCGAATGGCTCGAAGTGACCCGCGTCGGCCACAACCTGGGCAAGATCCACGACGCCGAGAGCGCCGTGTTCGAGCTGCAGTACTACGCCGCCGACGGCAAGACCAAGCTGCGCACCGAGCGCCTCGACATCCCGGGCCGCACCTTCCGCAAGGAAGGCCTGGGCAAGGACGTGACCGACAAGTTCCTCTCGGGCCTGCCGGGCATCCAGAAAGAGGGCTGCGACGGCCTCATCACCAGCTGCCGCTGGGTGGTGCACAAGATGCCGGCGCACACGCGCACCGTGTGTCTCGAGTTCTTCGGCAACGCCAAGGATGCGGTGCCCAGCATCGTCGAGATCAAGGACTTCATGTTCGCCGAGCAGAAGCGCTCGGGCGTGCTGCTGGCCGGCCTCGAGCACCTGGACGACCGCTACCTCAAGGCCGTGGGCTACGCCACCAAGTCGAAGAAGCACGGCGGCCTGCCCAAGATGGTGCTGTTCGGCGACATCGCGGGCGACGACGCCGATGCGGTGGCGCGCGTCACCTCGGAAGTGGTGCGCATCGCCAACTCGCGCAGCGGCGAAGGCTTCATTGCCATCAGCCCCGAGGCGCGCAAGAAATTCTGGCTCGACCGCAAGCGCACGGCCGCCATCAGCAAGCACACCAACGCCTTCAAGATCAACGAAGACGTGGTGATCCCGCTGCCGCGCATGGCCGAGTACAGCGACGGCATCGAGCGCATCAACATCGAGCTGTCGCTGCAGAACAAGCTCGCGCTCACCGACGCGCTCGAAGCCTTCCTCACACGCGGCAACCTGCCGCTGGGCAAGACCGACGACGCGCACGAGATTCCCGCGGCCGAGCTGCTGGAAGACCGCGTGGCGCAGGCCGTGGCGCTGGTGCACGAGGTGCGCGCGCTGTGGGCCGGCTGGCTCGATAACGTCGACACGCTGTTCCCGCAGCTGCAGGACCACACGCTGCGCGCGAGCTGGAAGACCCAGCTGCGCCAGCCGCTGCAGGAGATTTTTTCGGGCGCCGAGTTCGGGCCGATCCTGGCCGAGTGCACCGCCATCCACAAGCAGGTGCTCAAGGGCCGCGTGTGGGTCGCGCTGCACATGCACGCGGGCGACGGCAACGTGCACACCAACCTGCCCGTGAACAGCGACAACTACGAGATGCTGCAGACCGCGCACGCCGCGGTGGTGCGCATCATGGCGCTGGCACGCAGCCTCGACGGCGTGATCTCGGGCGAGCACGGCATCGGCATCACCAAGCTCGAGTTCCTCACCGACGAAGAGCTGCGTCCCTTCACCGAGTACAAGGCCCGGGTCGACCCCGAGGGCCGCTTCAACAAGGGCAAGCTGCTGCGCGCGCCCGCCGGGCAGACGCAGACCCTGCATGCCGACCTGACCAACGCCTACACGCCGAGCTTCGGCCTCATGGGCCACGAGTCGCTGATCATGCAGCAGAGCGACATCGGCGCCATCGCCGACAGCGTGAAGGACTGCCTGCGCTGCGGCAAGTGCAAGCCGGTGTGCGCCACGCACGTGCCGCGCGCCAACCTGCTGTACAGCCCGCGCAACAAGATCCTCGCGACCTCGCTGCTGGTGGAGGCCTTCCTCTACGAAGAGCAGACGCGGCGCGGCATCAGCATCAAGCACTGGGAAGAGTTCGAGGACGTGGCCGATCACTGCACCGTGTGCCACAAGTGCCTCACGCCGTGCCCCGTGAAGATCGACTTCGGCGACGTGTCGATGAACATGCGCAACCTGCTGCGCAAGATGGGCCAGAAGAGCTTCCGCCCCGGCAACGCGGCCGCGATGTTCTTCCTGAACGCGACCAACCCGCAGACCATCAAGGCGGTGCGCGCGGGCATGGTGGGCGTGGGCTTCAAGGCACAGCGCCTGGCCAACGACCTGTTGAGCCGTCTCGCGAAGAAGCAGACCGGCGCGCCGCCGGCCACGCTGGGGCCGGCGCCCATCAAGGAGCAGGTGATCCACTTCATCAACAAGAAGATGCCGGGCAACCTGCCGAAGAAGACGGCGCGCGCGCTGCTCGACATCGAGGATGCCGACTACGTGCCGATCATCCGCAACCCGAAGACGACCAGCTCGGAAACCGAGGCGGTCTTCTACTTCCCGGGCTGCGGCTCGGAGCGGCTGTTCTCGCAGGTGGGCCTGGCCACGCAGGCGATGCTCTGGCACGCGGGCGTGCAGACGGTGCTGCCGCCGGGCTATCTGTGCTGCGGCTATCCGCAACGCGGCAGCGGCCAGTTCGACAAGGCCGAGAAGATGATCACGGACAACCGCGTGCTCTTCCACCGTGTCGCCAACACGCTCAACTACCTCGACATCAAGACCGTGGTGGTGAGCTGCGGCACCTGCTACGACCAGCTGCAGGGCTACCAGTTCGACAAGATCTTCCCGGGTTGCCGGATCATCGACATCCACGAGTACCTGCTCGAAAAGGGCATCACCCTGGCCGATGCGGGCGGTGGCGGCTACCTGTACCACGACCCCTGCCATTCGCCGATGAAGCAGCAGGACCCGATGAAGACCGTGAAGGCGCTGGTCGGCGACAACGTGCTCAAGAACGACCGCTGCTGCGGCGAGTCGGGCACGCTGGGCGTGTCGCGGCCCGACATCTCGACGCAGATCCGCTTCCGCAAGGAAGAAGAGCTGAAGAAGGGCGAAGCCGCGCTGCGCGACGCCGGCAAGGTCGGCGCGACCGACAACGTGAAGATCCTCACCAGCTGCCCGAGCTGCCTGCAAGGCCTCTCGCGCTACGGCAACGACCTGAACAACGGCCTGCTCGAAGCCGACTACATCGTGGTCGAGATGGCCAACAAGCTGCTCGGCGACGACTGGATGCCGAACTACGTGGCCGCGGCCAACCAGGGCGGCATCGAGCGGGTGCTCGTATGACGGCGGTGGCGGGTTGCCCGCTGTGCGGTGCGCCCGGCGGGCGTGTCGTGTTCGAAGGCGCGAAGCTGCGCGTCATCCATGCGCAGGAAGAAGGCTTTCCGGCCTTCTACCGCGTGGTGTGGCGCGACCATGCGGCGGAGTTCTCCGACCTCGACGCGGCCGACCGCGTGCTGTGCATGGAGGCCGTGGTGCGCGTGGAGCAATGCCTGCGCGACGCGCTGGCGCCCACCAAGCTCAACATCGCCGCGCTCGGCAACATGGTGGCGCACCTGCACTGGCACGTGATCGCGCGCTTCGATTGGGACAGCCATTTCCCCGGGTCGGTCTGGGCCGCCGTGCAACGGACCGCACCGGCCGAGCGGCTGGCCGCCGTTCAGGCGTTGCTGCCGCAGGCAGAGGCCGACATGGTCCGCCGGCTCGCGACGCTGGCCTGAGGCCTGTTCTTCAGCTCGCCGCGGCGGTGCGCGTCGCGCTGCCTGCCTTGCGGTCCGCACAAGCCTGCTTGAATTCGGGCGTGGCGCGCGTTTCCTTCGAGAAGCGCTTCGAGGCCACGCTGCCATCCCTGCACACGCGATCGAGCTCGGCCTGCGCGCTCTTGTTGCCCGCATGCGCGGCGTGGGCCAGCAGGCGTACCGCATGGAAGGGCAGCGCGCCCGAGCTGCCGGACGATGCGGTGGTGGTTGCTGGCTGTGGTGTTGCTGCGGCCTTGACGGGTTCGGCTGGCAGCGTGCGTGCCGTGCCCGCCGAGGTCGGCATGCGCTCGACGGCGGTGAAGTCGCCGCTCTTGCCGGCGCGCTCGACCATCTGCCGGTAGCTGTCCATCATGAACGACGTGTCCTTGGGCGTGAGCTCCTTCGCCGGCTTGGCAAGGTAGGCCGCGACCTCGGGTGGCAGCGCGGCGTTCACGGTGCTCAGTTCATGCGCGCCGCCGAAGCTGCGCGAGCCCGCTTGGGCGGCATGTGCTGCGTCGTCGCCCAGCGCCATCGCGCCCTTCGCGGCCACGCCGGTTGCACCTTCGGCTGCCACCGCACCGGCGCCGACCGCCGCGCCCTTGCCCGCCACGCCGGCCGCCTTGCCGGCGGTCGCGGCCTTGCCTGCCGCCTTGCCGATCAGGCCCCAGAAGGCATGGACGGGCGGGGCAAGGGCAGCGCCCGCGAGCGCGATGCAGAGGACGAGGGCGGCCCGGTTCGGACGCGACAGGAGGAGGGGAGAGCGTGTGCGTGACGGCATGCAGCGATGCTAAGCGCAGGCGGCCGACACGCTGGCGCACAGCGCGCGGCATACTGCGCGAGTCCCACCCCTTTTCTCTTTCTCTCTTCTTCCGAACGGATTCCCCATGGCAGGTTTGCAAGCCGGCGCGCCGACACCCCAATCGATCACCGTGCACGGGCAGTCGCGCGTGCTCGAGGTTGGCTTCTCGGACGGCGCCACCTTCCGCATCCCCTTCGAGCTGATGCGCATCTATTCGCCGTCGGCCGAGGTGCAGGGCCACGGCCCGGGGCAGGAGGTGCTGCAGACCGGCAAGCGCGACGTCGACCTGGTCGGGCTCGAGCCGGTGGGCAACTACGCCGTGCAGCCGGCCTTCAGCGACGGCCACAACTCCGGCATCTACACCTGGAGCCTGCTGTACGACCTGGGCGCGCGGGAGGCCGAACTGTGGGCCGATTACGAGCGGCGCCTGGCCGCGGCGGGCGTGGATCGCGATGCCCCGATGGCCGACAAGGGCGGCCACGCCTGCAGCAGCCATTGAGCGTCACGGGAACCGAGGGTAAACATACCCTGTTGCTATTGAAAAGATAGCCTTACACACAGCAAGCACGCGCGTTGCAGCGCCCCTCCGTTGGAGGAAAAAGCAACAAATGTCCGCCGTGCCCGCGGGGTCGTCGCCTTGAAGGAATGCCTTCCGGCCTAACATCCACCGCATGAGTACAACCCACTTCGGCTTCGAGAAAGTCGACGAAAGCGAGAAGGCGCAACGCGTTCGCGGCGTCTTCGACTCGGTGGCCTCGCGCTACGACATCATGAACGACCTGATGTCGGCCGGCCTGCACCGGGCCTGGAAGGCCTACACCGTGATGGTCGCGAACGTGGGTGAAGGCTCGCGCGTGCTCGACATCGCGGGCGGCACCGGCGACCTCGCGCTCGCCTTCTCGAAGAAGGTCGGCGCCACGGGCCAGGTGGTTCATACCGACATCAACGAAGCCATGCTGCGCACCGGCCGCAACCGCCTGCTCGACGCCGGCGTGGTGCTGCCCACCACCGTCTGCGACGCCGAGAAGCTCCCCTTTCCCGACGACCACTTCGACGTGGTCACCGTGGCCTTCGGTCTGCGCAACATGACGCACAAGGACGTCGCCCTCAAGGAGATGAACCGCGTGCTCAAGCCGCGCGGCAAGCTGCTGGTGCTCGAGTTCTCGAAGGTCGCCAAGCCGCTCACGAAGGCCTACGACTGGTATTCGTTCAACGTGCTGCCGCGCCTGGGCAAGCTCGTGGCCGGCGACGATGCGAGCTACCGCTACCTGGCCGAATCGATCCGGATGCATCCCTCGCAAGAGGAGCTCAAGACCCTCATGAAAGAGGGCGGTTTCGGACATGTGGACTATCACAACATGACGGGGGGAATTGCTGCCCTCCATGTTGGAATCAAGTGTTGATCACGATGACGACGCGAATTTTTCGCTCAAGAGGAGACGGCATGAAGAGTTTGGGTTCTTTGTTCTTGGCAGCAGCACTGGTGCTGGTGAGCGTTCAGGCGGAAGCTGCTCGCATGGGTGGCGGCAAGTCCGTCGGTCGCCAGTCGTCCAACGTGACGCAGCGCCAGGCCACGCAGCCCGCGGCCCCCGCGCAGCAGAACGCGACCAATGCGGCGCCCAAGCCCGCAACGCCCGCCGCCGCTGGACCGAAGCGTCCGTGGGGCGCGATGCTCGGCGGTCTCGCCGCCGGCCTGGGCCTGGCATGGCTCGCGAATTCGCTGGGCTTGGGTGCCGGCTTCGCCAACATCCTGCTGATCGCGCTGCTGGCTTTTGCCGCGCTCGCGGTGTGGCGCATCTTCAAGGCGCGCTCGGCCGCGTCGTCGGGCAACGCCAACCGCCAGGGCGCTTTCGCCTTCCAGGGCGCCGGCAGCCCCGCCGATGCACGCGCACCGGCACAGTACAGCCCGGCCAACGTCGGCAACGACGCCTCGGCACGGCCGTGGGAGCGCAACGCCGCGGCGTTCGACGCCGCGCCGGCATCGCACGGCAGCAGCCTCTCGGCCGCGGGTGCCGCAGCCGGCGGCAGCATGATCGGTTCGGCATTGGCCGGTTCGCAGTCCTGGGGCATCCCCGCAGGCTTCGATGCCGACGGTTTCCTCACCGCCGCCAAGCGCAACTTCGTGACCCTGCAAGACGCCTGGGACCGCGCCGACGTGTCGATGCTGCGTTCCATGATGACCGACAGCATGGTCGAAGAGATCCGCACGCAGCTGGCCGACCGCGCCAGCCACACGGGCGGTGCGCTCAACAAGACCGAAGTCGTGATGCTCGACGCCAAGCTGTTGGGCATCGAAGAGCTGCCCGACGCCTACATGGCGAGCGTGGAGTTCTCCGGCATGATCCGCGAAGACGCGTCGGCGGGCCCGGCCCCGTTCCGCGAAGTCTGGAACATGACCAAGACCGGCAGCGCCGGCTGGCTCGTCGCAGGCGTGCAAGCGCTGCAGTGAAGTAAAAGGCTCGCCCCCAGGCTTCGCGCACTGCGTGTCGCTTCTCCAACCCCCTACCGGGGGCAACACCAGCGGCCCGGCAAAGCCGGTTCCGCGGTGTTTCTGGAAGGAGACGATGCAGTTCACGGGTTACGGGGCGCAGCACTGACGGGATAATGGGGACCATGGCTACACCATCGTCCCCTTTTTCTTTGCTCGGCGACCTGTTCAACCGCATCGGCGAACGCCTGCAACCGCCGGCCTGGGCCGTCCACGAGATCCAGCACCGCGCGGTCCTGTTCCTGAACCACGTGCTGCAGCAGGAGCCCGAAGCGCAGCAGCGGCTGCTGCGCCAGCAGGGCAGGGTGGTGCGCTTCCAGTGGCGCTTCGTGACGATGGAGCTGGTGGCCACGCCGGCCGGCCTGCTCGATCTGGCACCTGCCGGCTCTACGCCCGAACTCACGCTCACCGTGATCGATGACTCTCCCTTCGACATCGCCCGCGCCACGCTGCGCGGCGACAAGCCTTCCGTGCAGATCGTCGGCGACGTGCAGCTCGCGGCCGAGGTCAATTGGCTGGTCGACCACGTGCGCTGGGACGTCGAGGACGACCTGGCCCGCGTGATCGGCGACGTGCCTGCGCACACGCTGGGCAACGGCGTGCGCCGCGTGGTGGGCGCGCTGCGCCAGTTCGTCGGCGACCGCTCGGCCCGTGCCGGCGGTGCGGCGGGCCACGCCGAATGAGTCGCTTCTATCGCGGCCTGTTCATCGTCTGGGTCGCACTGCGCTATGGCCTGGACGAGCTCGTGCTCACGAGCTTCCAGAAGCCCTGGCTGCGCGTGGTGGCGCGCATCGTCTCGATCGGACGCAACCTCGACGCGCCGCGCGGCCAGCGCCTGCGCGAGGCGCTGGAGCGGCTGGGCCCCATCTTCGTGAAGTTCGGCCAGGTGCTGTCCACGCGGCGTGACCTGCTGCCGCCCGACATCGCCGACGAGCTGGCCTTCCTGCAGGACCGCGTGCCGCCGTTCCCCTCGGCGGTGGCGGTCGCGACCATCGAGCGCGCCTTCCGCCGTCCGGTGAGCGACGTGTTCGTGCAGTTCGACGAAACGCCCATCGCCAGCGCCTCGATCGCGCAGGTGCACTTCGCGACCATCCGCACCAACCAGGGTGAGATCCGCGACGTGGCGGTGAAGGTGCTGCGCCCCAACATGCGCGGCGTGATCGAGAAGGACCTGGCCCTCATGGCCATGATGGCCGGCTGGATCGAGAAGCTCTCGCCCGACGGCAAGCGCCTGAAGCCGCGCGAGGTGGTCGGCGAGTTCGACAAGTACCTGCACGACGAGCTCGACCTCGTGCGCGAGGCCGCCAACGCCGCGCAGCTGCGCCGCAACATGGCCTCGCTCGACCTGGTGCTGATCCCCGAAATGTTCTGGGACTTCTGCCACCCCGAAGTCATCGTGATGGAGCGCATGAACGGCGTGCCCATTGCCCAGATCGACAAGCTGCGCGCCGCCGGCGTCGACATTCCCAAACTCGCGCGCGACGGCGTGACGATCTTCTTCACGCAGGTGTTCCGCGACGGCTTCTTCCACGCCGACATGCACCCGGGCAACATCCAGGTGAGCCTGGCGCCCGAGACCTTCGGGCGCTACATCTCGCTCGACTTCGGCATCATCGGCACGCTCACCGAGTCCGACAAGGAGTACCTCGCGCAGAACTTCGCGGCCTTCTTCCGGCGCGACTACAAGCGCGTGGCCGAGCTGCACCTGGAAAGCGGCTGGGTGCCGCAGGGCACGCGCATCGACGAGCTCGAGGCGGCGATCCGTACCGTGTGCGAGCCGTACTTCGACCGGCCGCTGAAGGAGATTTCGCTGGGCATGGTGCTGATGCGCCTGTTCCAGACCTCGCGCCGCTTCCACGTCGAGATCCAGCCGCAGCTCGTGCTGCTGCAGAAGACCCTGCTGAACATCGAAGGCCTGGGCCGCAGCATCGACCCCGAACTCGACCTCTGGGCCACGGCCAAGCCTTTCCTCGAGAAGTGGATGATCGACCAGATCGGGCCGAAGAAGCTGTTCCAGCAGCTGCGGGCCGAGGCGCCGCGCTACGCGAAATTGCTGCCGCAATTGCCGCGTTTGCTGCACGATTTCCTGGAAAATCGGCCGCCCGATCACCGCCGCGAGTTGCAGGAGCTGCTGGCCGCGCAGAAGCGCACCAACCGGCTGCTGCAGGCCATCCTCTATGGCGGCATCGGATTCGTCCTGGGGTTGCTCGCCATGCAAGTGCTGGTGCGCGTGCGTTTGTTCTAGAGGCTGGAGGAGTTTCGCCGTGTTGTTGACGCTGGTCATCGTCTATCTGCTGGTCACCATCGCCATCGGCCTGTATGCGGCCAAACGGGTGAAGAACACCACCGACTTCGCGATCGCGGGGCGGCACCTGCCGCTGTTCATGATCATCACGACCACCTTCGCGACCTGGTTCGGGTCCGAGACGGTGCTCGGCATCCCGGCCAAGTTCATCGAGGGCGGCCTCAGCGGCGTGGTCGAAGACCCGTTCGGCGCGGGCACCTGCCTGATCCTGGTGGGCCTGTTCTTCGCGGGCAAGCTGTACCGCATGACTCTCTTGACCATCAGCGACTACTACCGCGAGCGCTACGGCCGCAGCGTGGAAGTGGCCTGTTCGCTGATCATCATGCTGAGCTACCTGGGCTGGGTGTCGGCGCAGGTTACGGCGCTGGGGCTGGTGTTCAACGTGCTGTCGGCCGGCGCCATCAGCATCCCGCTGGGCATGGTGATCGGCGTGGTCTCGATCCTGGCCTACACGCTGTTCGGCGGCATGTGGTCGGTGGCCGTGACCGATTTCATCCAGATGATCATCCTGGTCGTCGGCCTCGCGGTGATCGCGATGTTCGCGGGCGACATGGCCGGCGGCGCCGACAAGGTGGTGGCTTTCGCGGTCAGCAAGGACCTCTTCAAGTTCTGGCCCGAGCCCAACTGGCACGACATGGTGTTCTTCTTCGCCGCGGCCATCACGATGATGCTGGGCTCCATTCCGCAGCAGGACGTGTTCCAGCGCGTGATGTCGGCCAACAGCGTCAAGGCCGCGACCCGCGGGCCGGTGATCGGCGGCGTGGCCTACATCCTGTTCGCCTTCGTGCCGATGTTCCTGGTGGCCAGCGCGCTGCTGATCATGCCGGAGGAGGTGGCCGTGCTGCTGAAGGAAGATCCGCAGAAGGTGCTGCCCACGCTGGTGCTGCAGAAGATGCCCTTCGTGATGCAGGTGCTGTTCTTCGGCGCGCTGCTGTCGGCCATCAAGTCGACCGCCTCGGCCACCTTGCTGGCGCCCAGCGTCACCTTCACCGAGAACATCTGGCGCCAGTTCCGTCCCGCCGGCACCGACCGCGAGAACCTGATGACCATGCGCATCACGGTGCTGCTGTTCAGCGCCGCCGTGCTGGCCTATGCGATCCGCATGCAGGGCACGCCGATCTACGAACTGGTGTCGGGCGCCTACCAGGTGCCGCTGGTCGGGGCTTTCGTGCCGCTGGTGTGCGGCCTGTACTGGCGCCGCGCCACCACCCAGGGCGCCATCGCCTCGATCGTGGGGGGCATCGGCGTCTGGCTGCTGTTCATGGCGATGCCCTGGGGTACCGCCTTCCCGGCCCAGCTGGCGGGCGTGCTGTCCTCCTTCGCGGGCATGGTCATCGGCTCGCTGCTGCCGCAATGGATAGCGAACACTCACACGCCGCACCGCCTCCTGGCGACCGAGCCGGCCTGACGGCGGGCCGGGCCGCGCCCCCACGGCCCCTGCGGGCGGGGGCGCCCCTATAATCGAGGGCTTTGCGAGCGGCAGCTGCGTCGCTCATTCCCACCCCGATTTCCCATGCCCATTTACGCCTACAAGTGCAGTTCCTGCGGCTTTGCCAAGGACGTTCTGCAGAAGATGTCGGACACGCCGCTCTCGGTGTGCCCGGAATGCGGTGCGAGCGCATTTGAAAAGCAGGTCACGGCCGCCGGCTTCCAGCTCAAGGGCTCGGGCTGGTACGTGACCGACTTCCGCGAGGGCGGCGGCAAGAAGTCCGAGGCCGCCACCGCGCCCGCTGCGTCCGGCGACGGCGCCAAGTCGGCCGACGCTTCTTCTTCGTCCCCCGCCTCCAGCCCCGCACCGGCGCCCGCTCCCGCGCCGGCCCCCGCTGCAACGGCTGCCGCCAAGAGCGGCGACTGACGGAACCCTCTCCCATGTCCGCCCTGCGCAAATGGTTGTTCTCCGGCTTGCTGGTGATCGTTCCGCTGTTCATCACCCTGGCGGTGCTGAAGTGGATCATCGACACGCTCGACCAGACGCTGTGGGTGCTGCCGGGCGCATGGCAGCGCTGGCTCTACGACAACAACATCCGCGGGCTCGGTGTGCTGCTCACGCTGGCCATCCTGCTGGTGGTCGGTGCCATTGCGAGCAACTTCGTCGGCAAGCGCCTGCTCGGCTGGGGCGACGCCGTGGTGCGCCGCATTCCGGTCGTGCGCTCGATCTACTCGAGCGTCAAGCAGGTGTCGGACACGCTGTTCTCCGAGAACGGCAACGCATTCCGCACGGCAGTGCTGATCCAGTGGCCGCGCGAGAGCGTGTGGACCATTGCCTTCGTGACCGGCGCGCCGGGCAACGAGGTGGCCGAGTACCTGGGCAGCGAGGAATTCCTCAGCGTCTACGTGCCGACCACGCCCAACCCCACGGGCGGCTACTTCGTCATGCTCAAGCGCAGCGACTGCGTCGAACTGAAGATGAGCGTGGACGAAGCGCTCAAGTACATCGTCTCGATGGGCGTGGTCGTTCCAGGCGGCCCCTCCTCGGTGGCGATCAAGCCATCCAACTCATAAAAACGAACGCGCCACGACGGCGCCGGAAGTCATCTCTATGGCCATGCGTACTCACTATTGCGGTCTTGTGACCGAAGCCCTGTTGGGCCAGACCGTCACCCTGTGCGGGTGGGTCAACCGTCGCCGCGACCACGGCGGCGTGATCTTCATCGACGTGCGCGACCGCGAAGGCTATGTGCAGGTGGTGTGCGACCCCGACCGCGCCTCGACCTTCGCCGTGGCCGAGAACCTGCGCAACGAGTTCTGCGTGCAGATCACCGGCCTGGTGCGTTCGCGTCCCGAAGGCACGACCAACGACAGCCTCAAGAGCGGCAAGATCGAAGTGCTGTGCCACGAACTGAAGGTGCTGAACCCCTCGGTCACGCCCCCGTTCCTGCTGGACGACGACAACCTCTCGGAAACCACCCGCCTCACGCACCGCGTGCTCGACCTGCGCCGCCCGGCCATGCAGCGCAACATGATGCTGCGCTACAAGGTGACGATGGAAACGCGCAAGTTCCTCGATGCCAACGGCTTCATCGACATCGAGACGCCGATGCTGGGCAAGTCCACGCCCGAAGGCGCACGCGACTACCTCGTGCCCAGCCGCGTGCACGACGGCAGCTTCTTCGCGCTGCCGCAGTCGCCCCAGCTGTTCAAGCAGCTGCTGATGGTGGCCGGCTACGACCGCTACTACCAGATCGTGAAGTGCTTCCGCGACGAAGACCTGCGCGCCGACCGTCAGCCTGAATTCACGCAGATCGACATCGAGACCTCGTTCCTCGCCGAAGAGGAAATCCGCGAAATGTTCGAAGGCATGATCCGCAACGTGTTCCGCAACGCCGCGGACATCGACCTGCCGGTGTTCCCGACCATGAGCTACGCCGACGCGATGTTCAAGTACGGCTCGGACAAGCCCGATCTGCGCGTGAAGCTCGAGTTCACCGAACTCACCGAGCTGATGAAGCGCGTCGAGTTCAAGGTGTTCTCCAACGCCGCCACCATGGCCGGCGGCCGCGTCGTCGCACTGCGCGTGCCCGGCGGCGGTGCCGAGGGCGGCCTGTCGCGCGGCGAAATCGACGCCTACCAGGAGTTCGTGAAGATCTACGGCGCCAAGGGCCTGGCCTACATCAAGGTCAACGATGCCGCTGCCGGCCGCGACGGCCTGCAAAGCCCGATCGTCAAGAACCTGGACGACGCCACGTTGGCCGAGATCATCGCCCGCACGGGTGCGCGCAACGGCGACATCCTGTTCTTCGGCGCCGACAAGGAAAAGGTCGTCAACGACGCCATCGGCGCGCTGCGCGTGAAGATCGGCCACAGCGCCTTCGGCAAGAAGGCGGGCCTGTTCGACGACCGCTGGGCCCCGCTGTGGGTGGTCGACTTCCCGATGTTCGAGTTCGACGAGGAAGGCCAGCGCTGGAGCGCCGTGCACCACCCGTTCACCGCACCGAAGGACGGCCATGAAGACCTCATGGACACCGCGCCCGAGAAGTGCATCGCCAAGGCCTACGACATGGTGCTCAACGGCATCGAGATGGGCGGCGGTTCGGTGCGTATCCACCGCGAGGAAGTGCAGAGCAAGGTGTTCCGTGCGCTGAAGATCAGCGCCGAGGACGCGCAGCTCAAGTTCGGCTTCCTGCTGGACGCGCTGCAGTACGGCGCCCCGCCGCACGGCGGCATCGCCATCGGCCTGGACCGCCTGGTCATGCTCATGACCGGCGCCGAATCGATCCGCGACGTGATCGCCTTCCCCAAGACCCAGCGCGCGCAAGACCTGCTGACGCAGGCGCCGAGCCCGGTCGACGAGAAGCAGCTGCGCGAACTGCACATCAAGCTGCGCAACACGCCGCAGGCGGCCTGATGCAGCCATGACGACCGGCACCCGGCCCTGGAAGATCCCGGAGTCGGTGCTGGTCGTGATCCACACGCCGGCACTCGATGTGCTGCTCATCCGGCGTGCGGATGCCGAGTCCGACTTCTGGCAGTCGGTCACTGGAAGCAAGGACGCAGTCGACGAGCCGCTCGCGCTCACCGCCGCACGCGAAGTGGCCGAGGAGACCGGCATCGATTGCAGTGAAGGCACGCCGCTGGCGTCGCAGCTGGTCGACTGGCAGCTGCGCAACGTCTACGAGATTTACCCCGGTTGGCGCGCGCGCTACGAACCCGGCGTCACCCACAACACCGAGCACCTGTTCGGCCTGTGCGTGCCCGAACGCCTGACGCCCGTGCTCGATCCGCGCGAGCACACCGACTGGCAATGGCTGCCGTACCACGAGGCGGCGGACGCCTGCTTTTCCCCGTCGAACGCCGAAGCCATTCTGTTGCTGCCAGAATTTGCGCGATGAACCCACCGGCCGCCGCAGCAGCAGCAACGCAGAACCTCCGGGTCGCGACCTACAACATCCACAAGGGTGTGCAGGGGATCGGGCCGGCGCGTCGGCTCGAGATCCACAACCTGGGCCACGCCATCGAGCAGCTCGATGCCGACATCGTCTGCCTGCAGGAAGTGCGCAAGATGAACCGCCAGGCCGCCGCCCGCTTTCCGCGCTGGCCCGAGCTGCCGCAGGCCGACTTTCTGGCGCCCGAGGGCTACACGGCCGTCTACGAGACCAACGCCGTCACGCGCCATGGCGAGCACGGCAACGCGCTGCTCACGCGCTGGCCGGTGATCCGCACCGGCCACCAGGACATCTCCGACCACCGCTTCGAGCAGCGCGGCCTGCTGCATGCCGTGATCGACATCGAAGGGCGCCGGGTGCACGCCATCGTGGTGCACCTGGGGCTCATCAAGGGCAGCCGCGTGCGGCAGGTGGCCCGGCTGCGCGAGTTCATCGAGCGCGAGGTGCCGGCCGACGAGGCCGTGGTGGTGGCCGGCGATTTCAACGACTGGGGCGCGCGCATGCGCTACGCCATGAACGCCATGGGCCTGCGCGACACCAGCGACCTGCGCGGCCCGCGCACGCTCACGTACCCCTCGCGCCTGCCCGTGACGCAGCTCGATTTCGTCTACGGCCGCCAGCTCGAACCGCTGGCCTGCAACGTGCCGCGGGGTCCCATCTGGGCCCGCATGTCCGACCACCTTCCGCTGGTAGCCGACTTCGCGCTACCTAATTGATAGCATTGCTCCGAGAAGGGGCGGGCGTTGTAGCCCGAATCCCCTGGGGCCATTCACTGGTACGATCCCCGCCATGCTGAGGAAAACCGACGTCGAACCGCTTCCCGATCGAAAAGACGATGACGAGGGCACCCCCGTCTCCGTCAAGATCCGCGAGCGACTGAATGCAGCGCGCAAGCGTTTCAACGCCAACGACAACATCGCCGAGTTCATCCAGCCGGGCGAACTGGAGTCGCTGCTCGACGAGGTCGAGGTCAAGATGAAGGGCGTGCTCGAGAGCCTGGTCATCGACGTCGAGAACGACCACAACACCGACAACACCGCGCGCCGCGTGGCCAAGATGTACCTCAACGAGGTGTTCCGCGGCCGCTATGTGCCGGCACCTCCGCTCACCGAGTTTCCCAACGCCGAGCACCTGAACGAGCTGATGATCGTCGGCCCGATCACCGTGCGCAGCGCCTGCTCGCACCACTTCTGCCCGATCATCGGCAAGCTGTGGATCGGCGTGATGCCCAACGAGCACACGAACGTGATCGGCCTGTCGAAGTACGCGCGCCTGGCCGAATGGGTCATGGGCCGTCCGCAGATCCAGGAAGAAGCCGTGGTGCAACTGGCCGACCTGATCCAGGAAAAGACCCAGCCCGACGGCCTGGCGCTGGTCATGGAGGCCGAGCATTTCTGCATGGCCTGGCGCGGCGTGAAGGAAATGGACAGCAAGATGATCAACTCCGTCATGCGCGGCGTGTTCCTGAAAGACCCGAGCCTGCGCCGCGAATTCCTCTCCCTCCTGCCACGAAAGAGCTGAGCCATGCTGGTCCGACTTCTCTACGCCAGTCGCGCCGTCGATACCAGCCCCGAGGCCATCGAGGCGATCCTCGCGAAATCGCGCACGCACAACCCGGCCTGCGGCATCACCGGCATCCTCTGCTACGGCGCCGGCACCTTCCTGCAGGCGATCGAGGGCGGGCGCGACGCCATCAGCGATCTCTACGGCCACATCCAGCGCGATCCGCGCCACAAGGATGTGGTGCTGCTGCACTACGAGGAAATCTCCGAGCGCCGCTTCGGTGGCTGGACGATGGGGCAGGTCAACCTCTCCAAGCTCAACGCCTCGACGCTGCTCAAGTACTCCGAGAAGCCCGAGCTCGACCCCTACAAGGTCTCGGGCAAGGTCTCGCTTGCGCTGCTCGAAGAACTGATGGCCACCGCGGCCATCGTCGGCCGCCACTGATCCCGGTTCGACCGGGGTGCCCCTTTCCGCTTTCGCACTGATCCTGCTGGCCGGGGTCATCCATGCCAGCTGGAACATCGCCGCCAAGAAGGCGAACGGCGATTCGCGCTTCGCGTTCCAGAGCGGCGTGTTCATGGCCGTGGTGTGGGCGCCCGTGGGCGTCACGCTCGGCTGGAGCGTCGTGCCGACCTGGGGCACGAAGGAATGGGCCTTCATCGTGCTGAGCGGCGTGCTGCACGTCTTCTATTACGTCGTGCTGCTGCGCGGCTACCGCAAGTCGGACCTCACGGTGGTCTATCCGCTGGCGCGCGGCTCGGGGCCGCTGCTGTCGTCGCTGGTGGCGATCCTGTTCCTGGGCGAGAAGATCAGCCTCGTCGGCGTGGCCGGCATCTTCGGCGTGGTGCTCGGCGTGTTCCTGGTGGCCGGCGGCCCGCGCCTTTTTCACAAGAAGCACGACCCGGTGCAACGCGAGCGCGTGCAAAAGGGCATGCGCTACGGCGTGCTGACCGGTGCCTTCATCGCGGCCTACACGGTCACCGACAGCTACGCCGTCAAGTTCCTCGCGATGTCGCCGATCCTGCTCGACTACATGAGCAACTTCGTGCGCCTCGTGCTGCTGCTGCCCGCCGCGCTGCAGGACCGCGCGACCACCGTGCGCATGTGGCGTGAACAGTGGAAGTACGCGCTGCTGGTGGCGGCGATCAGCCCCGTCTCGTACGTGCTGGTGCTGTACGCGGTGCAACAGGCGCCCATCTCGCACGTCGCGCCGGCGCGCGAGGTGTCGATGCTGTTCGCCGCGCTGATCGGCGGGCACCTGCTGCGCGAAGGCGACCGCATGCTGCGGCTGCTGGGCGCGCTGTTCATCGCGGCCGGCGTGATCGCGCTCGCACTGGGTTGACCGAAGGCGGGCGATGCTCTTCGGCTGCGATTTCTCGAGCGCACCGACCGCCCGCAAACCCATCGTCGTGGCCGTCGGTGAACTGGCCGGCACGGACGCCGTCACGCTGACTGGCCTGCACCGTTTCGCCACGCTCAACGCCTGGGGCCTGTGGCTCGACAACAGCACGCCCGCCTGGGTCGGCGGGTTCGACTTTCCCTTCGGCCTGCCACGCGAACTGGTCGAGCATCTGCAGTGGCCGACCGCATGGGATGCGCTGATCGCCCACTACGCCGGCCTGAGCCGCGCCGAGATTCGCGACACCTTCGTCGCCTTCTGCGCGGCGCGTCCGGTCGGCGGCAAGTTCGCGCACCGTGCGACCGACGCGCCGGCTGGCTCGAGCCCGTCGATGAAGTGGGTGAACCCGCCGGTCGCCTACATGCTGCACGCCGGTGTGCCGCGCCTGCTCGCCGCCGGCGCCACCTTGCCGGGCCTGCACACGGGCACCCACAAGGAACGCATCGCGCTGGAGGCGTATCCCGGACTGCTGGCCCGCGAGCTGATCGGCCGGCGCAGCTACAAGAGCGACGACCTCGCGCGTCAGTCGCCCGAGCGCGAAGCCGCGCGCACCGACCTGCTGGCCGCGCTGGAAGCCGGGCGCACGCGGCTCGGCCTGCGCCTCCAGCTCACGGCCGCGCAGCGCGACGGGCTGCGCGCCGACGCCAAGGGCGACGCGCTCGATGCGGTGCTGTGCCTGCTGCAGGCCGCCTGGGCCCGCCAGCGCGCCGGCAGCCCCGGGCCGGGCTATGGATTGCCGGGGTCCATGGACCCGCTCGAAGGCTGGATCGTCAGCGCCTGAGCCGCCTGCCGTCGCTTGCTTGTCCTACAGCGCTTCGGGCCTGCGGCGACACCCGGGCGCAGGCGGCGGGGACTAGATTGACTGGCGTGGACCAAGCCGGTCCATGCACCCATTCCGACCGCAGGAGGATTTCCCATGACAACGTCGAACCGTTCCCTCGCTCCCTTTGCCACCTCGCGCACCTGGCTCGCCGTGCTCGCAGCCGGCGCCGCGCTGACCCTGGCCGCCTGCGACAAGCCGGGCAACCAGACCGCCGGTGAGAAGCTCGACAGCGCCGTCGCCAAGACCGAGCAGGCGGCCTCCGATGCCAAGGCCAAAACCGAACAGGCCGCGGCCGATGCCAAGACCGGCATGGCCGGCGCCACGGCCGATGTGAAGGAAGCCGCCAAGGACGCCACCGCCGCCGTGACCGCCACGGTCGACGACGCCGCGATCACCGCCTCGGTCTCGGCCGGCCTGGCCAAGGACCCGGACCTGAGCGCGATCAAGATCGACGTCGACACCAAGGGCGGCGCCGTGAGCCTCAAGGGTCCGGCCCCGACGGCCGCCGCCAAGTCGCGCGCCGAGGAGATCGCCAAGGCCGTGCAGGGCGTGAAGTCAGTGAACAACCAGCTCGAAGTGAAGGGCTGACCGGCCCTTCCGCCGCGCCCAGCAAAAAGCCCGGTTCGACCGGGCTTTTTCTTGTCTGCATGCCACGCGTTGGCGTGGCGTCAGGGCGGGTCTTGCCGCGGCGGCCGCCCAGGCTTCTGCAGCAGCGTGTTGACCAGGTCGGCCACATCGGAGGTCTTGAGCACCGCCGCGATCACGGCCGTGGCCGAGAGCAGCCGCCAGGGCCGCACGAGCACCAGCAGCGAGCCCGTGGCGGCCGCGGCGGCCATGAGCTTGACGGGCTCGGTGCGAGCATAGTGTTCGAGCAGGGGGCGGGCCAGCTGGCCCGCCGCGTGCGCGGGATGGCGGCGCCACCAGCGCTGCACCACGCCGCGCGCCATGGCGCTCCAGACGTTGTGACGGCGCCCCGGCGAGGCGGGTGGCGCATCGTCCGCGTCGGTGTGTGCGTATTCGAGATCGTCGTCGGCCTCGCCAGCGGCAAAGGCGCGATGCGGCGCCGGTGCGTCCGGCTCGCCGCCGTTCAGTTGCCGCACGAGCGCACGGCGCGAAATGGCCAGCCGCTGCTGCGGGGTCAACTGCGATGCGGCAGGGCGGCGGGGATCAGGGCTGCTCATGGCGGGCTCCGGCGGCATGCAGCGCGTCGAGGTCCGCGGCCAGCTGGGCGCGCAGATCGTCGAAGCCGTAGTTCGGACTCGGGCGGGTGGCGATCCAGGTGCAGATCGCCGCGATGACCACTGCCACGGCAGGCACGGCCACCAGCACCCAGTGGAAGCTGCCGTGCAGCACGCCGAGCAGCACGGCCACGCCGATCAGCCCGAGGGCGAGCACGGCGGTGGCCACTGCCAGAACGCCCGCGACCAGTCGGGCAACCAGGCCGCGTCCTGCCACGGCACTCTCCTGCCGGACAAGGGCGGCGTAGTTGGCGATGTGATCGGCAATGAGCTCCGGGTGCCCGAGCACCGTCGAGAAGATCGGATGAAGCATGTGCGAGGGTGGTCGGGCGGGGTCGGTCGTTCAGTGGCGATGCAACAGCGGATCAGTAGTCGTCGCGGTTGCGGCGGCTGGCCAGCACGATCAGTGCCGTGATGGCCGCGCCGGCCGCGGCGGCCAGCAGCACCGAGCGCACGGGCTGGTCGGAGATGTAGCGGCCGGTCACGTCGGCGGCCTGCTCGATGCGGCGGTGCGCGCGGGCGCTGGTGGTCGAAGCGGCGTCGAGACCGCGCTGCACGGCTTGCTGCACGCGTGCGGCCAACTGCTCGACACCCGGTTCGGCGTCGCGGCGCAGTTCGCGGACCTTTTCGCCCGCCGCATTCACCGCGTTCTGAGCGTAGGCGCGGGTGGTTTCGGCCGCTTCCTGGGCGGTCTGGCGCACGTCGTCGGCGAGTTGCGAAGGGGTCTTGGTCGTGTTCATGGGAGAGTCCTTTCCGGGAAGATGAAATGCGGGAGCCTGTGGATCGTAACTACGCTACTTGCGTCGTAGCAAGCCGGCCAGGAAGCTGGCGATGGCGAGCACGGCAAAGATGATGAAAAGGACCTTGGCGATCCCCACCGCGCTGGCGGCAATGCCACCGAAGCCGAACACGGCAGCGATGAGTGCGATGACCAGAAATACCACGGCGTAGTGCAGCATGCGGAACTCCTTCGAGGCTTCCCTCTTTGTGGTTTGAAACCATGCATCCGGGCGCATCGCTGAAGACGCGGCCCGGTGCCGGATGACACAGGACCCACCTTAAGGGCAGGGCCGCATCGGCCCTGTCAGCGACCGGGGCGGGGGTGCGTAGGAGGCGACCGAGTCGCCGCAGGCCCGGGGCGTGAAGAAATGCCAGCGCCTGCGTCAGGCACCGCGCGACGCGGGGGTGTCGGGGCTCGCCGGCGTGCCGGCCTGCGGTGCCGGCTTCACCACCGGCAGCATCGCGGTGAGCCGCGTGCCCTGGCCGGGCGCCGAGGTGATGGTGAGCTTGCCGCGCGCCGCCTCGACCCGGTGGCGCATGCCCGCCAGGCCGTGCGTCGACGGACGCATGCGCTGCGCGTCGAAGCCCTTGCCGTTGTCGGCCACCTCCACGATCACGTGGTTGGCGTAGTTCTTCAGCACGATGGTGGCTTCGCTCGCCTCGGCGTACTTGCCGATGTTGGTCAGGCTCTCCTGCACCATGCGGTAGATCGTGAGCTGGCGCGACTCGTCCATGGTCACGGGCTCCAGCGCCATTTCGATCTCCAGCCCCGATCGCTCTCCGAACTCGCGCCCCAGGATTTCCAGCGAGGCGACCAGCCCGAGGTTGGAGAGCGACGAAGGCCGCAGGTCCTCGATGATGCGGCGCTTCAGCGCGATGCCGCTGTTGAGCAGCTCGGTCAGATGCTGCAGCCGCTGGATCGCGTCGGGCGAGTCGGCCAGGCGCGACTTCAGCCGCGCCACGTCGAGCTTGGCGGCCGTGAGCAGCGAGCCCAGCTCGTCGTGCAGCTCGCGCGCCAGGTAGCCGCGCTCGGTCTCGCGCACGTCCTGCAGGTGGGTGGCGAGCTCGGCCAGCGAGGCGGTGCGCTCGCGCACCTCGTCCTCGAGCGCGTTGCGTTCGCGTTGCAGCGCTTCCTGCTGGCGCTCGCCCACGGAGCGCAGCGCGTGCGTCTGGCGCAGGTACAGGAAGAAGGCGATCAGCGCCGCGAGCGCCACGATGCCGGTGCCGACGCGCGCCAGCTGCAGCGACTTCATCACCTGCAGCTGACCGGCCTGCAGCGTCGCGTTGCTGGTCTTCACCAGCTCGTTGGCCGTGGCGCGGATGGCTTCCATCTCCTCGCGGCCGACGTCGGTGGTCATGACGAACTTCCAGGCGTCCTCGTTGCCCTCGTGGCGCAGCCGCACGCTCATGTCCATCTCGGCGATCTTGCGCAGCACGTGCTTGGACAGCTCGGACAGCTGGGTGCGCTCGGCCGGGCGTTCGGCGTACAGCTGGCGCAGCGTGGCCAGGTTGCCGTCCACCTGCTTGACCGCGATGTCGTAGGGCTGGCGGTAGGCGGCTTCACCCGTGAGCAGGAAGCCGCGCTGGCCGGTTTCGGCGTCCAGCATGTTCTGCAGGATCTGGTTGAGCGTGCCGCGGATCTGCTGCGCCTCGTCGATGTCCGCCAGGGCGCGGCTCGATTGCCGGTATCCTGCCTCGTTGATGCCCACGAGGGCCAGTGCGGCCAGCGCCGCGAGCAAGAGGCTCACGGCCATTTTTTGGGGGGCTAACCAGTGCATGACACCCTTAGGGTCGCATTCAATGCAACTTCGTGAATAATTGATAACAATCAGGGACCGGCATGCTGCGGCTTCCAAAGCTGCGGCACAACGACGAAAGTAACAGATGATCAAAATTGGAATTGTGGACGACCACGCCATCGTGCGATCGGGCCTCCGGCAGTTCTTCTCCGAGCACGTGGACCTGCGCGTGGCGGGCGAGGCAGCGAGCGGCCGTGAAGCCATCGAGCTGGTACGCACCACCGAACTGGACGTGCTGGTGATGGATCTCTCCATGCCGGGACAAAGCGGTATCGATGCCCTTGCCATGATCCGCGCCAAGGCGCCGGACGTGGGCATCCTGATCCTCAGCGGTTACCCCGAGGAGCACTATGCGATGAACCTGATCCGTCAGGGCGCCAGCGGCTACCTCAACAAGGAGTGCGATCCGATCGAGATCGTGAACGCCATTCGCACCATCTCGCTGGGCCGGCGCTACATCACGCCCGCCGTGGCCGAACTGCTGGCCCGCCAGCTCGACCGCAAGGACGACGCCGCGCCGCACGAGCAGCTCTCGGAGCGCGAGTTCCAGGTGTTCCTGAAGCTGGCCAAGGGCGAGACCGCCGGCGACATCGCCAAGACGCTGTCGCTGTCGGTGAAGACGGTGAGCACCTACCGCACGCGGCTGATGGAGAAGATGAACCTGTCCTCCAACAGCGACCTGACCTACTACGCGCTGAAGAACAAGCTCATCGATTGAGCCGCGCCTAGGCATCGCCGGGTGCGGACCGCAGCGCGGCGGCCTGGCGGATGCAGAAGTCGACCAGTGCGTCGATCTCGTTCGACTTGTCGAACACCGCGTCGACCCCGAACTCGGCGCAGCGGCGCCGGATGTCGGGCGTCGCATAGTTGCTGAGCACCACCACCTTCTGGCCGGGCTTGCGCGACTGGCAGGCCTGCAGGATGCCCAGGCCACTTCCCTGCTTGAGAAAGAGATCGACGATGGCCAGGTGCCACTCGTCGGCATGGGCGTGCAGCCAGTCGCGCGCGTGCTGCTCGGTTTCCGCAAAGCCCACGACCGTGGTGCAGGTGAGCTCTTCCAGAGTGCCGATGAGGTTTTCACGGATCGTGGGGTTGTCTTCGACAACGTAGGTCTGCAATCTGGAATCCATGCCGAACCGCGCTTCCTCTGAGGTGGGCAGGTGCTCGTGTCCAAGCGCCCTGCGGAGGAGAGAGCCTGCCCATGGACATTGAGGCTTTCCCGCAGCGGATCATGCAGGGTTCGAGGGCCGCGCGTTGTAGGCGGGTTCTGACGCATGTGCAGGCGGCTGTCTCCACGCCGCCTCGCGCCCGCCCGTAGGCCAAGCCGCACGGGGTCTGCGGCCCGCCGCCGACCCGCTTCGGGTGCGCATCCGGGTAAGAATCGACCATGGCAACCCAATCCCTTCGCACCCGGCCGCGCTGGCAGAAGCTGCTGGCGGTCTTCGTGCTGCTGGTCGCCGTCCTGCTGACCGCGTTCGCGCTCCTCGTGGCCTTCTTTCCGTGGGACACGCTGCGTGAGCCGCTCAACCGCTTCGTGAGCGAGAAGACCGGGCGCAAGTTCGAGATCACCCGCCGGCTCGACGTGGACCTGGGCTGGAAGGCCGCCACCATCCACGTCGACGGCATCGAATTCGCCAACCCCGACTGGGCGCGCGATCCCTACCTGGTGAAGGCCGAGCGCGCGAGCTTCGAGATCCGCCTGTGGCCGCTGATCGACAAGCGGGTGGTCATTCCGAGCCTGGCGCTGACCGCGCCCACCGTCGGCCTGCAGATGGAACCCGACGGGCGCCGCACCTGGGCCTTCGGCAAGGACACCTCCGACACCGGCACCGTGCCCACCATCGGCCTGATCCAGGTCGACAAGGGCGCCGTCGACTTCCTGGCCACGCACCTGGGCGTCGACGTGCACGCCGACCTGGACTACGACAGCACCCGCGGCGAGCTGCCGCTGCACTACCGCATCAAGGGCCGCTACAAGGGCCAGCCGCTCACGGCCGACGGGCGCACCGGTAACGTGCTGCAGATCAACGCCGCGGGCGCGCCGCCGTTCCCGCTCGAGATCAACGCCGCCGCCGGCCAGACCCGGCTCAAGGCCAATGGCACGGTGGCCCAGCTCGCAGGCTTCGACGGCATCGACGCCACGTTCCAGGTCAAGGGCCAGACGCTGAGCGCGCTGTACCCGCTGACCGGCATCGTGCTGCCGCAGACCCCGCCCTATGCGCTGAGCGGCGGGCTGCGCAAGCGCGGCAAGCTCTGGGAGGCGGCGGGGCTCAACGGCCGGCTGGGCCTGTCGGACATCGGCGGCGACATGGCCTTCGACCAGGCCGGCAAGGTGCCGCGCCTGTCGGGCACGCTGCGCTCGCGCGTGATGGACATGGACGACCTCGGCCCGCTGATCGGCCTGCCGCCCACGGCGCGTTCCGCCAACGCGGTGGAAGGCGTGGCGCCGGTCGCCTCGGCCCAGCCCAAGCGACCGCCCGGCGGCAAGGTGCTGCCCACCACGCCCTTCGACTTCGGGCGGCTGCACGCCATGAACTCCGACGTGGCCTACACGGCCGAGCGCATCCGCAACGTGCGCGAAGTGCCGCTGGACCGCGGCAGCGTCAAGATCCGGCTGACCGACGGCGTGCTGTCGCTCGACCCGCTCGACCTGGGCGTGGCCAACGGCAAGCTCGTGGGCGCGATCCGCATCGACGCCACCAAGACGCCGGCGGACATCCGCGCCTCGCTCGATGTGCGCGGCCTGCGGCTGGCGCGGCTCATTCCCAAGCTCGAGAACTCGGGCAACAGCGTCGGCCGGCTCGACGGGCGCATCAACCTGTCGGGCGCCGGCAATTCGGTGGCCAGCTGGCTGGGCGGCGCATCGGGCGACATGGCGGTGCTGTCGGGGCGCGGCCAGTTCGGCAACCTGATGCCCGTGTTCGCGACGCTGGTGGGCGGCGACATCCTGAAGTTCCTGCTGCGCGGCGACCGCGACGTCGAGCTGCGCTGCGCGGCGCTGGCCTTCGACGTGAACAAGGGCGTGATGAACGGGCGCACGCTGGTGCTGGACACCACCAACGCCGTCTTCACCGCCACCGGCCAGGCCAATCTCGCGACCGAGACGCTGGACTTCGTGATCCGGCCCGAGCCCAAGAGCGCGAGCTTCCTGTCGCTGCGCACGCCACTGGTCGTGAGCGGCACCTTCGGCGCTCCCAAGGGCGGCGTCGAGATCGGGCCGCTGGCCGGCCGCGGTCTGGCGGCGCTGGCGCTGGGCGCCATCAACCCGCTGCTGGCACTGGCCGCGACCATCGAGACCGGCCCCGGCGAGAACGCCGACTGCACGGGCGTGCTGGCGCTGGCGAACCGGCCCACGGCCGGGGCCGCCGCGCGCGGTGCCGCGCGGGCCAAGGGGGCTCGCCAGCCTTGAGAAAGAACTCGAGAAAGAAGAAGGCGGGCGCTCAGGCGCCGGCCTGGGGCCGCTGCGCGCAGACGCTGCAGTGCGGGTCGCGCGAGACGCGCAGCGTGTCGAAACCGGTGCTGCGCCCGTCGAACATCAGCAGCTTGCCCGCCAGCGACGGCCCGATGCCCGCCAGCAGCTTGAGCGCCTCGCTGGCCTGCAGCGTGCCGATGGTGCCGACCACCGGGCCGAACACGCCGAGCACCGCGCAGCGGGTTTCCTCGAAGCTGGCCTCAGGCGGGAACAGGCAGGCGTAGCAGGGGCAGGCCGCGTCGCGCGTGTCGTACACGCTCAGCTGGCCGTCGAAACGGATCGCCGCGCCCGCCACCAGCGGCTTGGCGTGCGCCACGCAGGCACGGTTCACGGCCTGCCGGGTGGCGAAGTTGTCGCAGCAATCGACCACCACGTCGGCCTCAGCCACGAGCCGCGACAGCAGCGCTTCGTCGGCGCGCACGGCGTGGGTCTCGATGGCGATGCCGGGGTTGATGTCTCGCATGGCCTGCGCGGCCGATGCGACCTTCGGCTGGCCGACTCGCGCCTGCGTGTGAGCGACCTGTCGCTGGAGGTTGGTGAGATCGACCTCGTCGTCGTCGACCAGCACGATGTGGCCGACCCCCGCTGCCGCGAGGTACAGGGCCACCGGCGAGCCCAACCCGCCGGCGCCGATGACGAGCACCCGCCCGGCGCTGACGCGTTCCTGGCCGTCGATGCCGAATTCTTCGAGGAGGATGTGCCGCGAATAGCGCAGCAGGTCGTGATCGTCCATGCGCGCCTGCCTGGGCCTGTGCGGGGGAGGGGAAAACGCCGGTGGCGCGAACCGCACGGTGCGTGCGGCCCGCTCGCCGGGATCAGTTTTCCTTCTTCTCGTCCTTGTTGTCGACGATGACCTGCGTCTTGCTGACGAGCACCGGCTGGCCCTTCAGGCGGTTGAGCGCCTGCACCAGCGGGAAGTCCTTGTCGGTGCCGAACTCGGGCACCTTGCGGTCCTGCGGCGGCTTCTTGGCTTCTTCCTCGAGGCGCTTGCGGGCTTCGTCGCGGGCCTTTTCACGCTCGGGGTCCTTCACCTCGGGGCCCTGGCCGCTGGCCAGGTGCTTCTCGAGGTCGGCCTCGCGCATGCGCAGGGCGGCGAAGGGGCTGCCCTCGGCGCTTTCGTCGACCAGCACGTTGGGCACGATGCCCTTGGCCTGGATCGAGGTGCCGCTGGGCGTGTAGTAGCGCGCGGTGGTGATCTTCAGGCCGGTGTCCGGGCCGAGCGGGCGCACCGTCTGCACCGAGCCCTTGCCGAAGGTCTGGCTGCCCATGATGGTGGCGCGCTTGTGGTCCTGCAGCGCGCCGGCCACGATCTCGCTGGCCGAGGCCGAGCCTTCGTTCACCAGCACCACCAGCGGCACGTTCTTGATCGCGGCCGGCAGGTTGCGCAGCGGGTCGCTGCCCGAACGGCGCTGGTAGTACTCGGGCGCCGCCTTGTAGATCGACTTGCTTTCGGCCAGCTGGCCGTCGGTGGTGACCACCGTGACGTTCTCGGGCAGGAAGGCCGCCGACACCGCCACCGCCGCGTCGAGCAGGCCGCCCGGGTCGTTGCGCAGGTCGAGCACCAGGCCCTTGAGGTTCGGGTCTTCCTTGTAGAGCTCCTCGATCTTCTTGACGAAGTCGTCGACCGTGCGCTCCTGGAACTGCGACAGGCGGATCCAGCCGTAGCCCGGCTCGATCATCTTGCCGCGCACCGACTGGGTACGGATTTCCTCGCGCGTGATCGTGACCGGGAAGGTGCGGCTCTCGTCCTTGCGGAAGATGGTCAGCAGCACCTTGGTGTTGGCCTCGCCGCGCATGCGCTTGACGGCTTCGTTCAGCGACAGGCCGCGCACGGCGGTGTCGTCGATCTTGGTGATCAGGTCGTTCGGCTTCAAGCCGGCGCGGAACGCCGGCGAGCCCTCGATGGGGGAGACGACCTTGATGAGGCCGTCTTCCTGCGAGATCTCGATGCCCACGCCGACGAAGCGGCCCGTGGTGCCCTCGCGGAATTCCTTGAAGGACTTCTTGTCGAAGTACTGCGAGTGCGGATCGAGCCCGGCGACCATGCCCGAGATGGCGTCCGAGATGAGTTTCTTCTCGTCGACCGCCTCGACATAGTCGCTCTTGACCATCCCGAAGACGGCCGCGAGCTGCTGCAATTCCTCGAGCGGAAGCGGCGCGAGCGAACCCCGCGCGACCGTCTGCAGCGAGACGGTGGTCAGGACGCCAGCAACGGCGCCGGCGGCGACCCAGCCGGTGATCTTCAGTTTCTGGCCCATCATGAGTGAAATGTCCTGTATGTCGACGGCTGTCGAACCAATATACACAGCTTGGAAGCAAATTGCCTGCCGGGGTTCCACGGAGGAACCGGCAGGCGGGGTTTTCTTCTTTTGCTTACGTCTTCAGCCCTTGCCCTGCGAAGCCACCGCGGCGGCGGCCTTTTCGGCGGCCGCGGCATCGCCCAGGTAGTAGTGGCGCAGGGGCTTGAGGTCGTCGTCCAGCTCGTACACGAGCGGGATGCCGTTCGGGATGTTCAGGCCGACGATGGCGTCGTCCGAGATGCCGTCCAGGTACTTCACCAGCGCGCGGATCGAGTTGCCGTGCGCGGCCACGACCAGGCGGCGGCCGGTGCGGATGGCCGGGGCCATCGATTCGTTCCAGAACGGCAGCACGCGCGCCACCGTGTCCTTCAGGCATTCGGTCAGCGGGATCTGCTCGGGCGACAGCTTGGCGTAGCGCACGTCGGAGCGCTCGCTGCGCGGGTCGTCCGCTTCCAGCGGCGGCGGCGGGGTGCTGTAGCTGCGGCGCCAGACCAGCACCTGCTCGTCGCCGTACTTCTTGGCGGTTTCGGCCTTGTTCAGGCCCTGCAGGCCGCCGTAGTGGCGCTCGTTCAGGCGCCAGGAGTGCACCACGGGCAGCCAGGTGCGGTCGAGTTCGTCGAGCGTGTGCCAGAGGGTGCGGGTGGCGCGCTTGAGCACGCTGGTGTAGGCCACGTCGAAGTCGTAGCCCTCGGCCTTGAGCAGCCGGCCGGCCTGCTTGGCCTGCTCGACGCCGGTCTCGGTCAGGTCGACGTCGGTCCAGCCGGTGAAGCGGTTTTCGAGGTTCCAGGTCGATTCGCCGTGGCGGATCAGTACCAGTTTGTGCATGTCGGAGGCCTTTGGCAGCGCGTGGGAAAACCAGCATTCTAAAATCCCGGGTTTGCCATCCAAGGAACCCCCGTGAAATTGATCGAATTCGTCACCGCGAACTGGATGCTGATCCTGATGGCGCTCACCTCGGGCGGCATGCTGGCCTGGCCGATGCTCCGGGGTGCGGGCGGCGGCACGCTCACGGCCCAGGGCGCCGTGCAGCTCATCAACCGCGAACGCGCGGTGCTGGTCGACGTGCGCGAACCCGAAGAATTTGCGACCGGCCACATGATCGGCGCCAAGAACGTGCCCCTGAACCTGCTGGACGAGAAGCTGGCCAGCACGGTCAAGAACAAGAACGTGCCGCTGCTGCTAGTGTGCGCCACCGGCGCCCGCGCCCAGCGCGCCGTGGCCACGGCCAAGAAGCTCGGCTACGAGCAGGCCCAAGCCGTCGCTGGCGGGCTCAAGGCCTGGAAAGAGGCCAACCTGCCGGTTGAAAAAGCCTGATTGTTCCCAAGGTAGAGCGCATGCAAGCCGTCAAGATGTACACCACCGCCGTCTGCCCGTACTGCACGCGTGCAAAGCAGATCCTCAAGGCCAAGGGCGTCGAGCAGATCGAAGAGATCCGCATCGACACCGACCCGCAAGCCCGCACCACCATGATGGAGATCACCCAGCGCCGCACGGTGCCGCAGATCTTCATCGGCGACACCCACGTGGGCGGCTGCGACGACCTCATGGCCCTGGACAGCCGCGGCGGCCTGGTCCCGCTGCTGCAAGGCGCCTGAAGTCCCACGCGGCCGGGCGTCACGAAAGTGCGCGGGCCGTCGGGCGATAATCGTTTGTTCCCTCATCTGCAGCCCGCTGCGGGACCCTCTCCCCGGCGGGCATTGTTTTGATCCTCGAAAGTTCAGCCATGGCCGACCAGCAAGCCCAAGATCCCGTGTTCCAGATCCAGCGCGTCTACCTCAAGGACCTGTCGCTCGAACAACCCAACTCGCCCGCGATCCTGCTGGAGCAGACCCAGCCCACCGTCGACATCCAGCTCGGCGTGGACGCCCAGCCCGTGGCCGACGGCATCTTCGAGATCACCGTGTCGGCCACCGTGCAGACCAAGATCGAAGACCGCACCGTGTTCCTGGTCGAAGCCAAGCAAGCCGGCATCTTCGAGATCCGCAACCTGCCGGAAGACCAGATGGGCCCGATCCTGGGCATCGCCTGCCCGCAGATCGTCTACCCGTACCTGCGCGGCAACGTGGCCGACGTGATCCAGCGCGGCGGCTTCCCGCCCGTGCACCTGGCCGAAATCAACTTCCAGGCCATGTACGAGCAGCAGCAAGCCCAGGCCGCCGGCCAGGCTGCCCCCACCCTGGCCCAGTAAACCGGCCGCACGACGCCGCCAGCGCACGATGAAGATCTGCGTTCATGGCGCCGGTGCCTGGGGCACGGCCGTCGCAGTCAACGCGGCGGCCCGCCACGAGGTCACCCTCTGGGCGCGCGACGCCGCCCAGGCCGACGCCATGTCGGCCGCGCGTGAAAACACCCGCTACCTTCCCGGGCTGGCCCTGCCGGCCTCGCTGGCCGTGCGCGCGGGCGACATCGCCCAGGCGCAGGCCGGGGCCGACCTCGTCATCGTGGCCACGCCCATGGCCGCCCTGCGCGAACAGCTGATCGCCCTGCGCGGCACCAGCGCCCAGGTGGCGTGGCTGTGCAAGGGCGTCGAGCCCGCGCTCGATGCCTCTCCCACCGCCTTCGGCCTGCTCGCCCACGAGATCTGGGCGCAGGTCGCGCCTGAACTGAAGGCGGGCGTGCTCAGCGGCCCCAGCTTTGCGCAGGAGGTCGCCGAAGGGCGCCCGACCGCGCTGGTGGCCGCCAGCCCGCACGCCGGCGTGCGCGATGCGCTGGTCGATGCCTTCCACGGCCCGGCCCTGCGCGTGTACGCCAACGACGACATCGTCGGCGTCGAAGTCGGCGGCGCTGTGAAGAACGTGCTCGCCATCGCCACCGGGCTGTGCGACGGCCTCGCGCTCGGGCTCAACGCCCGCGCGGCGCTGATCACCCGCGGCCTGGCCGAGATGACCCGTTTCGGCCTGGCGCTCGGCGCCCGCGCCGACACCTTCATGGGCCTGTCGGGCCTGGGCGACCTCGTGCTGACCGCCACCGGCGACCTGTCGCGCAACCGCAAGGTCGGGCTGCTGCTGGCCCAGGGCCGCACGCTGGCGCAGGCCGTCGATTCGCTGGGCCACGTGGCCGAGGGCGTGTACTGCGCCCGCACCGTGGTGCAGCGCGCGCGCGGCCTGGGCATCGAGATGCCCATCGCCGAAGGCGTGGTCGCGCTGCTCGACGGCCAGGTGAGCCCGCGCGACGCCGTGGCGGCGCTGACCGGGCGCGACCCGGTGCCCGAGTCGGTGCAGCCGCCCGCCGGCCCGGCCTCGCGCCATTCCTCCTGAAGAAGATTAGAGATTCCAGAGACATGAGCCCTCGCTTTGATTTCTCGGCGTCGGCCGTCGCCGCGCTGGCCGAGTCCGACGTCGCCCGCGCCCTGCAGGAAGACGTCGCCGACGGCGACCTGACCGCCTCGCTGGTCGACGCCTCCCGCACCGCCCATGCCCGCGTGCTCGCGCGCGAAACCGCCGTGGTGTGCGGCGCGCCCTGGGTCGAGGCCACCGTGCGGCGGCTCGATCCGCAGGCGCGCATCACCTGGCTGTGCGGCGAGGGCCAGCGCTGCGCCGCCGACCAGCCCGTGCTCGAAATCGAAGGCGGCGCCCGCGCGCTGCTGACGGCCGAGCGCACCGCGCTCAACTTCCTGCAGCTGCTGAGCGCGGTCGCCACCAAGACCGCGCTGTACGCCGACGCCGTGAAGGGCACCCGTGCCCGCATCGTTGACACCCGCAAGACCCTGCCGGGCCTGCGCCTGGCGCAGAAGTACGCGGTGCGCACGGGCGGCGGGCTGAACCACCGCATCGGCCTGTACGACGCGGTGCTCATCAAGGAAAACCACATCGCCGCGGCCGGTGGCGTGGCTGCCGCCCTGCGCGCGGTGGCGCCCGTGGCCGCGCAGGCCGCGTTCGTCGAGGTCGAGGTCGAGACCCTGGCCCAGCTGCAGGAAGCGCTGGACGCCGGCGCCCGCATGGTGCTGCTCGACAACATGGACCTGCCCACGCTGCGCGAGGCCGTGCGCCTGAACGACGCCGTGGGCGAGGGCCGCAAGGCCGTGCTCGAGATCTCGGGCGGCGTCACGCTCGACGGCCTGCGCGCCCTGGCCGAGACCGGTGTCGACCGGATCTCGATCGGCGCGTTGACCAAGGACGTGAAGGCCATCGACTACTCGATGCGCTTCCTGACCCACTGAACCGCCATGACGACCGCTTCCGTCATCGATGTCGACTACGAACAGCCCGCGCAAGGCGCGGTCTGCGACACGCGCCACGCCTGGGCCCGCGTGCCCCCCGAGCCTTCGCCCGACGAGCGCGTCGCGCTGAAGGACCGCATCCGCCGCCTGCTGCGCGAGCGCAACGCGGTGATGGTGTCGCACTTCTACGTGCACCCCGACCTGCAGGACCTGGCCGAGGAAACCGGCGGCATCGTGAGCGATTCGCTCGAGATGGCGCGCTTCGGCCGCGACCACGCCGCCACCACGCTGGTGGTGTCGGGCGTGCGCTTCATGGGCGAGACCTCGAAGATCCTCTCGCCCGAAAAGCGCGTGCTGATGCCTGACCTGGACGCCAACTGCTCGCTCGACCTGGGCTGCCCGGTCGACGCCTTCAGCGCCTTCTGCGACCAGCACCCCGACCGCACCGTGGTGGTCTACGCCAACACCAGCGCGGCCGTGAAGGCGCGCGCCGACTGGCTCGTCACCTCCAGCTGCGCGCTCGACGTGGTGAACGCGCTGCATGCGGCCGGCCAGAAGATCCTCTGGGGCCCCGACCGCCACCTGGGCGACTACATCCGCCGCCAGACCGGCGCCGACATGGTCAGCTGGAACGGCGCGTGCATCGTGCACGACGAATTCAAGGCGCTCGAACTCGAGCTGCTCATGAAGGAACACCCGAAGGCCAAGGTGCTGGTGCACCCCGAGTCGCCCTCGGACGTGATCGCGCTGGCGCACGCGGTGGGCTCCACCTCGGCGATCCTGAACGCGGCGCAGCGCTTCGACGCGACCGAGTTCATCGTCGCGACCGACACCGGCATGCTGCACAAGCTGCGCACGCTGAATCCCGGCAAGACCTTCATCGAAGCGCCCACGGCGGGCAACGGCGGCACCTGCAAGAGCTGCGCGCACTGCCCGTGGATGGCGATGAACGGGCTGGTCGAACTGGCGAACGCGCTGGAGACCGGCGCGGGCGAGATCCACGTCGATCCGGCACTGGGCGTGCGCGCGCGCGTGCCGATCGACCGCATGCTGGCGTTCACCGCTGGGCTGAAGAACGGCCAGGCGCCGGGCAGCCTGGTTGCCGGCATCGGCGCCGCCTGACCGGCGGCGGCTAGAACTCCACCGTACAGCTGTCGCCCAGCGCCTCGCGCCACACGCGCACGCGCGCCAGCGACGGCCGCAGGTCGGGCAGTGCGTCGGCGATGAACACGCACAGGTTCTCCAGCGTCGGCGGATGCAGCCCCGGCACGTCGTCCAGCAGGTGGTGGTCGAGCTGCTCGCGCACGTCCTCGAGCCGGCGGCGCAGCAGGCCCAGGTCGATCACCATGCCCGTCACCGGGTCGCGCTCGCCCGCGAGCCACACCTCCGCGTGGTAGGTGTGGCCGTGAATGCGGCGGCTGCCTTCGACCTCGATCTCGCGTTTGAGCGTGTGGGCGGCGTCGAAGAAGAAGCGTTGGCTGATGGTGAAGCGCATCGTCAAAAAAAGAAACTCGAAACTGAAAGGGGCCGCGCGTCAGCGGATGCCCGTGATCTTGTGGGTCTGCACGCTCAGGCGCCACACCGGCTGCTTCATGCATTCGGCGATGCACAGCTCGGTGTTGGCGAGCCGGTCGGGCCCGTCCATCGGCTGCAGGAAACGGTGCGTGAATTCGCCGGTGCGTGCCATTGCATCGAGGTCGATGCCGGCCTGCGGCCACACCAGCTTCAACTCCTGGCCGCGCTGCTGCACCCACGGCGCGCCGGCCTTGGGGCTGATGCACAGCCAGTCGATGCCCGCGGGCGCGGCGACCGTGCCGTTGCTTTCGACCGCGATGCGGAAGTGCCGCGCGTGCAGCGCGTCGACCAGCGCCGCATCGACCTGCAGCAGCGGCTCGCCGCCCGTGAGCACGACCAGCCGGTGCGCGGTGTCGCCGGCGGGCCATTGCGCGGCGATGGTGTCGGCGAGCTGGTCGGCGTTCTTGAACTTGCCGCCCAGCGTGCCGTCGGTGCCGACGAAGTCGGTGTCGCAGAAACGGCAGACGGCCGTGTCGCGGTCTTCCTCGCGGCCGGTCCAGAGGTTGCAGCCGGCGAAGCGGCAGAACACGGCCGGCATGCCGGCCTGGCCGCCTTCGCCTTGCAGCGTGTAGAAGATTTCCTTGACGCTGTAGGTCATGCCGAAAGAGGAGTGTCGATTTCGAGGTTGTCGATGAGCCGCGTGCTGCCCAGCCGCGCGGCGGCCAGGGCTACGAGCGCATCGCCGGGTTGCGGCGCCTGCAGGTCGGCGCGGCGGCGCAGCACCACGTAGTCGGGTTGCCAGCCGCGCTGCGCGAGCGACTGCATGGCGCGCGCCTCGAGGGCGGCCACGTCGCGCTCGCCGGCGCGCACGGCCTCGGCCATGTCTCGCAGCGCCTTCGACAGCTGCACGGCCTCGGCGCGTTCGGTGGCGCTCAGGTAGCCGTTGCGCGACGAGAGCGCCAGGCCGTCGTCGGCGCGGAAGGTCTCGCCGCCCACGATCTCGATCGGCAGCGCGAATTGCCGCACCATGTGGCGGATCATCATGAGCTGCTGGTAGTCCTTCTTGCCGAACACGGCCACGCGCGGCTGCACGCACTGGAACAGCTTCATCACCACCGTGCACACGCCGATGAAGAAGCCCGGGCGAAAGTGCCCTTCGAGCAGGTCGGCCAGCGCCGGATCGGGGTGCACCTTGCAGGTTTGGGGCTCGGGGTAGAGCGCCTTCTCGTCGGGCGCGAACAGCACGTCGCAGCCGGCGGCGCGCAGCTTCTCGCAGTCGCTGTCCCAGGTGCGCGGGTAGGTGTCGAAGTCTTCGTGCGGCAGGAACTGCAGGCGGTTCACGAAGATGCTCGCCACCGTGGCGTCGCCCAGCGGCTTGGCCTGGCGCACGAGCGCGAGGTGGCCCTCGTGCAGGTTGCCCATGGTGGGCACGAAGGCGGGGCGCTGGCTGGAAGACAGGTGCTGGCGCAGTTCGTCGATGGTCTTGGCGATGTACATGGTCGGTGTCCTTCTGTGCTTACCAGGCGTGGAGGCGGTCGTCGGGGAAGCTGCCGTTCTTCACGGCCTGCACGTAGGCCTGCAGCGCGGGCAGCACGCCCGGCGCGTCGGCCATGAAGTTGCGCACGAACTTCGGCATCTTCCCGAGGTTGATGCCCAGCATGTCGTGCAGCACGAGCACCTGGCCCGCGGTGCCCTTGCCGGCGCCGATGCCGATGGTGGCGCAGCGGGTCAGCTCGGCCGTGAGTTCGGCGGCCAGCGCGGCCGGCACCATCTCGAGCACCAGCATGGCGGCGCCGGCGTCCTGCAGCGCGTGGGCCTGCTGCTTGAGCAGCGCGCCGGCGGTGTCGCCCTTGCCCTGCACGCGGTAGCCGCCGAGTGCATGCACGGTCTGCGGCGTCAGGCCCAGGTGGGCGCACACGGGAATGCCGCGCTCGACCAGGAAGCGCACGGTCTCGGTGGTCCAGCCGCCGCCTTCGAGCTTGACCATGTGTGCGCCGGCCTGCATCAGCACGGTGGCGCTGGCCAGGGCCTGCTCGCGCGATTCCTGGTAACTGCCGAAGGGCAGGTCGGCGATGAGCCAGGTCGTGCCCTGCACGCGGCGCAGGCCGCGAGAGACGCTGTCGGTGTGATAGCGCATGGCCTCCAGGCTCACGCCCACGGTGCTGTTCAGGCCCTGGCAGACCATGCCGAGCGAGTCGCCGACCAGCAGGCAGTCGATGCCGGCCGCGTCGGCCATGGCCGCGAAGGTGGCGTCGTAGGCGGTGAGCATGGCGATCTTCTCGCCGCGCGCATGCATGTCGGCCAGCCGCGGCAGGCTCACGGGCTTGCGCTGTGCCAGGGGCGAGGCGGGCGGCAACGTGCCGTAGGGCGAGGCGGGCGGGGCTTCGGA